>CAYFHZ010000047.1:0-11612 GCA_964342535.1 uncultured Bacteriovoracaceae bacterium
GTAAGTTCCGTTAAAACGATGTCGAAGGATGTTGATGTTATTGGTGGAAATGTTGCAACTGCAGCTGCTTGTGAAGCTTTAATTGCAGCAGGTGCAGATGGTGTTAAAGTTGGTATTGGTCCTGGGTCAATTTGTACGACCAGAGTTATTGCAGGTATTGGTGTTCCACAATTACAAGCATTACTTGATTGTAAGGAGGCTTGTATTAAAGCTGATATTCCATTCATTGCTGACGGAGGAATCAAGTATAGTGGAGATATTGTAAAAGCTTTAGCAGCAGGAGCAGAAACTGTTATGATAGGTTCATTATTTGCTGGTTGTGATGAAACTCCTGGTGAAAGAATCATATACCAAGGTAGGGCGTATAAAATGTACCGAGGTATGGGCTCTTTAGGTGCCATGGTAAAAGGTTCTAAAGATCGATATGGCCAAGGAAGTGTGACTGATGAAGATAAACTCGTTCCAGAGGGAATAGAGGGGCAAGTGCCATATAGAGGATCACTTTATGAAAATATATACCAATTACTTGGCGGAATACGTTCTGGAATGGGGTATACAGGAGCTGCAGATCTATCTGAACTCAGAGAAAAAGCTCGCTTTGTAAAAATCTCTCCAGCAGGTTTAAAAGAATCTCATCCACATGATGTTAGTATAACAAAAGAAGCTCCTAATTATAGGTTAAGTTAAAAGGTTTTTGATGAAGAATATTTGGATAGTAGACTTTGGTTCACAGTATACACAACTAATAACAAGAAAATCACGAGAACTTGGTTATTCATCTGAAATTATGACAGTTGAAGGTTGTTACGAAAGACTTGATTTAAATGAGAGACCAATGGCCATTATTTTGTCAGGTGGTCCTAATTCAATATTTGAAGATGATACCGATTATTCGAAAATATTTAAACTTGGTCTTCCAGTTCTTGGTATTTGTTATGGAATGCAGCTTATAGCCCACTACTTTGGTGGAGTCGTTGAAAGAGGTGTACAAGGAGAGTATGGGCACGCAAAAGTACATGCAGAAGGAAGCTATGAAATACCAGGTGTTAGTCATTCAATTAATGTATGGATGAGCCACTTTGATCACGTAACAAAAATTCCTAATGGATTTGAAACGATTCTTAGAAGTAATAATGAATTGATTGCTGGATTTGAAAATAAAAAACAAAAAATAATGGCCTTGCAATTTCATCCTGAAGTTCAGCATACTGAGCATGGAAAAGAGATTTTATCACATTTCTTTAAAGATATAGCAATGCTAGAAGAGAATTGGTCTGATGAGATTATGCTAGAGAATTGCTTAAAAGAAGTTCAAGAGGTCAAAGGAAGTAAAGTTCTTTGTGCCTTCTCAGGTGGAGTTGATTCTCTTGTTGCTGCAACTATTGCACATCAAGTTTTAGGAAATGACCTTTACTGCTTCTTTGTTGATAATGGACTTCTTAGACCACAAGATTATCACCATATCGAAACCTTGAAGCAGCAAACTGATTTAAATATTGAAGTTGTAGATGCAAAAGAATTGTTTTTTTCTAAATTACAGGGTGTTCCTGAACCTGAGAAAAAACGTAAGGCCATCGGTGTTACTTTCATTGAAGTATTCGAAAAGAAAGTTCATGAATTTGAAGAGAATAGAAATATTAAATTTGAATATCTACTTCAGGGGACTTTATACCCAGATGTTATTGAATCTATTTCGCCACATAAAAAAGGTGGAAAATCAGTTACTATTAAATCTCATCATAATGTTGGAGGATTGCCCGAGCGAATGAAGTTAAAACTTCTTGAGCCATTAAGATTTCTCTTCAAAGATGAAGTTAGGTCTCTTGGTGAAGCAGTTAACTTAAAATATGATTGGGTTCACAGACATCCATTTCCTGGCCCTGGTATTGGAGTGAGAGTGCTTGGTGAAATTTTTCCAGACTCTGTTCGTAAAGTTCAAGAATCAGATCAAATTTTATTTGAAGAGCTTAAGTCGCAAAATTTGTATGAATCTTGTTGGCAAGCCTTTACTGTATTACTCCCTGTAAAAACGGTTGGAGTAAAGGGCGATGCTAGGGCCTACGAAGAAGTTATTTGTATCAGAATTGTTAATTCTACAGATGGAATGACGGCCAGGTGGACTGATTTACCATATCGTTTTTTGGCGAAAGCTTCTTCTCGAATTACCAATGAAGTAGCTGGTATTACTAGGGTTGTTTATGATATTACCTCTAAACCTCCTGGTACCATTGAGTGGGAATAATAAAAGCTTTGCCTTATTAATTTGTCAAAAAATTGAAATTCTAAGTTTTTTTTAAGGACTCAATAATTTTATATGAGTCCTGTCTATCAATGTATCTGGTTGAAAATATAGAATTTGAAGACTTTCTTAGATAAAAAACTCAACTGAGATTTTTTAGGCTTATACTGTTGAAAGAGAAGAGAAGAAAGTGCCTTAGTAGTAGGACGTTTATGGGAGGTCACGAGATGCTCGAAAAAGAAATTCTCCTAGATACTTTAAGAGATGAGTATCCTGAAGAAGTTACCGAAGCAATCTATAACTGCCAGTTCAACAGAAAAAACTACTTAGATGTAGACTCATTGAATTCAAGACTTCGTTCAATGAGATTATTAAAGTTTAACGATTCGTTAAATGAAGATGACTGGTATGAGCTTATTTACGAACTTGCACCAGACATTTACGATGAGTTATCTTTTGGCCGATTGGCGGCTTAATTGTTTTAAATGAAACATTAAGTTAAGGGAGGATGTTAAAAAAGCACGAGACCTGTACTCGTGCTTTTTTATTTGTACTGTTCAATTATTAATTTTAACATAATTGAGTCAAATGGCTTGTGAAGGGTATGAATTTGAACTGGATACTCTAGTGAATTAACTTCAGGCATAAATCCACTCATGAGACATAGTGGAATGATGAAACTATTTTGATTAAGCCACGATATAAATATTGTTGCTTCAAATTTATCAATATAGAAATCGCATAGAATGAAATCTATTTTATTTTGAGAAATATACTCCTGAGCTTGATGAAATGTTTGAGTTTTTAGCACACAGTAATCTTCTGATATATTTAAAATGCAAGATTCTAGAAGGTCCAAAATATCTAATTCATCATCTATTATAAGAATATTCATTATGCTGCAAGTGAGGAATTATTTGTTATTTGAGTTTCGTTTTCAGTATCCTCTTTATGGTTTTGAATAATTTCTCCTCTGATTATAAGACACATCTCGTTAACGACTTTTTTTAAGAGTTTTGTATTTTGTGCAATCTTGTCAGAACTTAAAAAGTTCTTATCTGTTAAATCAAGATTTGACTTAGTTGCTTTCTCTAAAGAAATAATATTTTGTGAAATTGTTTGTAGCGCTTTGTTTTGATTCTGATTAGCTTTCGTTACATCTTGAATAACTTTGTGTATTTTCGTAACAGATTCAACTGTTTGTTTAAATTGTTTACTACAGTTTAGGGCCTCTTGATTACCTATTTGAATATTTTGATTATTTTGGGTAACGATATTTTCCATCTTTTCAGACATCTCACTTGTCACACTCGTTACTAGCTTAATACTACTAGAAACGAGTTCTGAAATCTCATGGGAAGCACTTCCGGACAATGTAGCAAGTTGTCCAATTTCTTCAGCTACAATTGAAAAGCCTTTTCCATGCTCTCCTGCTCTAGCTGCTTCCACTGATGCATTAAAAGAAAGTAGTTTAGTTTGGAATACGATATCATTAATAATGCTTGTTTTATTAGCAATTTGATTAATGATCTCAGTGACTTTCTCGAAGCTTTGATTGTTTTTTATAACCTGAGATTCGATCTCATTATTAGACTTTAGTATTTGATCAATTGCATGTAGCATTTTTTCTACTTGAGACTGTCCCTGCTTAGCATCCTGAAAGGTAGAGTCAGTATAGTTTTTTGAGTTTCTAATTTTCTCAGATGTATCATCTTGAAGTGACTTCATTTGATTTATGCTATGAGATACCTCTTCAATTTCTTTCGTTTGATTTTGTGAATCATGAAGAACTCTTTTAGAATTGTTATTCAAATGTTCAGTGGCAAGTGCAATTGTAAATGTTTTGTTATTTAATGTATGAAGACTTACTCTAAATGCTTGTACAAGTTTTAAAACAGTTCTTGAAGTATAGATTGTTGCACCAATTAAATATATTGTAAGGATAAATATCAAAACTATCAATTGATTTAATGCCTCTTGGAAGTTTTTGGCACTTTGTTCTTCTAAGAAGTTAATTTCATAAATAATGATTTGTTCTAAATTCTTTAAAAGAACTGAAATGATACTAAAGAACTCAACAGACGATATTTTTTGATTGGCCAATAAGTTATTATTTATCATTTGCATAAAACTGTTTTGTACTATGTTGTGTTCATTTAGATTTAAAAAAACTTGGTGTAGCTCAGAGTTCTTCTGTACTATAAATTCAAGAGCTGGTGATTCTGAAAAAGCATCAAATTTTGATTTTAAAGCTAGAATCAATTCTTTTTCCTGAGGACTGAGTAATGTCCCTCTAGCTAATAAACCACTCATATTCGCTCTAAGTAGCCCTCCATTTTCCATACCTTCACTTAAAATATGAATATTAGTTAAAGTCTGAATAATCGAAGTGTCTTTTGATATATGACTAAGTGAAATTGTTTTTTTAAGTAAAGATCTAATCGCTTGAGTATAGATGGATACAATTTCTTTTTTTACAGTGAGTTTTGATTGTATTTTAGGTCTTAGTTTGAGAATATTATCAATCATATTTAATTGCACTCTGGCCTGAGGATCTTGAGAGGACAGTAAACGATAATTAGCTATTCTTTCATCAACGAGTTTTTTTTGTTTTTCAATCTTCTCCCAATTATTTGCCCCACTGATATGGGAAACACTCATTCCTCTTTCTATTTGTAGATTAGATAAAAGAAGAAATGAAGACCTAATAAGAGGAGCTCTATTATTAATAAGATTATTTCGAGAATATACTTTATATTGTTCGGAAACTTTTAAAATACCTAATAAAAGAAATGCTAAAGACGGAACTAAAATAAGACCATATATCTTAACAAAAAGACCTTTAAAAAAGTTATTCATGCATTCCCTCCAAATAATAATGAATTATTCGGATGATCATTATTTAAGATGACTTAAAAAGCATGATTTTATTCCTGTGGGACTTATACATTACTTAGATGCAAGAATCGTTTTTAATTTTCAGCGGGTTATTAGCTTACAAGTTTGATAACGGATAAAATTTCTTCATCATCAAACGGCTTATTTAATGATTCTACTTGATGAGCATAATTCAGATCGCTTAAATCGGGTAAAAATCCACTCATAATACTTAAGGGTATTTGAAATTGATTTTCATTTAACCAATCAGTAAGGGACGAAACATTTGATACTTTTAAATTATAATCACTGATTATTAAATCAATTTGTTGGCTTTCTAAAATCTTAATAGCATCCAAAATATTTGTAGCTTGTAATATTTGAAAGTCATTGGTGAGAAAATTTATGGTTTCTTTCATAATGAATAAATTCTCTTCTTCATCATCAATTAATAAAATTGTCTTCATTTCTTCGCGACTCCTAGAAAGTGTGTTGCGAGTATATGATATAGTATTTTGGGAATAAAATTAAGAAAAACTTAACATTTTTTGCGACATTTGTTTAACAAAAGCTATACAAATGTATTTTAAAGCTCCAAAGTGCAAAAGATGAACTCTCTCACACTTTGGGTTTATGTAATATTAGAAACTTGCACCCATATAGAAGTTTAATGCTGTAAACGTTGGAAGGTCATCTCGTTCAAGAGTTCCGTTAATATCTACAACTGAAGCTGTTTGATTAAGTCCGACCCAGTCACACCCAAGTGTATAATTTTCCCATTGCCACTGGTTACCAATTTTAATTGAGAGGCCAATATCTGTATAATCTCCAGCAGTTGCAGAAATAAGTCTTGCTGAGTTATTTGTGGTCTCAGTAACAAGTCTTTGCTTTCTATAGAAAACTTCTGGCTTATAGTAGAAAGAATTTCCAACAAAGTGTTTAACACCAGCACTAATCATGTATCCACCACCAGCTTCTTCCCATAATCTGTCAGCTTCTTTAGATCCTGTTGAGTTATTAAAATCGCTATCGCTTGAGCTTGATGAGCTAGTTAATCCTTTTTGAAGGTTGGTGTATCTTAAATTTCCAAGAATATTACTTGTAAAATAGTAAGATCCTTCAATTGATTGAGATGAGGTCATAGACGAAATACCAAGAATTTCAGCCGTGGCCATAAATGATTTACCCTCTCTATTTGAGGTTGAGTTATTCGATTTACTCGACTTTAATTCTGTATTAGATATGTTGTCTGAGTTTGTTGCAGCTAAAATTGTCATAGGCGCTAATGCCATTAATGCGATGATTTTTTTCATAATAATTCTCCCAATAAATATGTTGTTTCAAAAAGGATAAGTTAAAATTTGATTTCAATGTTGCTGTGAGTAATTTCTTTCATAGATGCAAAATAATTAGACATGAATTAATTAACGTAATATCAAACAATTAGAATGCCTTCTCATAAGCTGTAGTGGTCAAATCGCAGTAAAAATGGCATAAAGATAATTACACAATCACACAAAGAGGCTAAATGAAAAATCCTTATCAATATCCAGAGTACAACGTAAAAGATGATCATCAAGATAGTTTTGTTCATCTTCATCTCCATACTCAGTATAGTCTTCTTGATGGTGCTTTGAGATTAGATGATTTATTTGAAAAAGCTAAAGAATATAATATGCCAGCTATTGCGATGACAGATCATGGAAATATGTTTGGAGCGATTGATTTTTACACAAGGGCGATTAAAGCTGGGATTAAGCCGATTCTAGGTTCTGAAGTGTACTTTACTCCTGGATCTCGCTTTGATAGAAGGCCACCAAAAAATTCTCAAACTTTAAGTTCTCAAGATGCAGAAGAAGGAAAGTATCAAATTCATCACTTAGTTCTTCTTTGTAAAAATAAGAAAGGATATGAAAACCTATGTAAACTTATCTCGGTCGCTTACTTAGAAGGCTTTTATTATAAACCTAGAATTGATATTGAATTATTACGTGAATATTCAGAAGGCTTAATTGCAACAACCGCCTGTCTAAAGGGGGAAGTTGCATTTAATTTTTTTACTGGGCAAGATGATAGGGCCCATCAATCGATTCAAAGGTTAAAAGAAGTTTTTCAAGATGATTTTTATCTTGAAGTTCAAAGGCATGGCCTAGAAGAAGAAGCTGTTTATGACAAAATTATTGAATACGGTAAAAAACATAATATAAAATTAGTCGCCACTAATGACTGCCATTACTTAACTAAAGATGATGCTGCTGCTCAGGAAGTTTTACTTTGTGTACAAACAGGTAAAACCTTTATGGATGAAAAAAGAATGAAGCTTACAACGGATGAGTTTTATTTTAAATCACCTGAAGAGATGAGAACGGCTTTTTCTGATTTGCCA
Source organism: uncultured Bacteriovoracaceae bacterium (assembly GCA_964342535.1). Lineage (GTDB taxonomy): Bacteria > Bdellovibrionota > Bacteriovoracia > Bacteriovoracales > Bacteriovoracaceae. The sequence continues at coordinate 7,503 of CAYFHZ010000047.1, forward strand.
GAAGCCTGTGATAACACTCTTGAAATAGCTGATAAATGTAATGTTGAAATTACTTGGGAGGATGAAGAGGGTAAACAAATTTATCATCTTCCTGATTTTGATAAGCATATTACAACAGGTGAGGACACTGAACAGTACTTTATTCGAATGGCAAAAGAAGGTCTTGAACGAAGATTCACTGGCCCACATTTTAGAAAATTAATTACGCTTGAAAATTGGGAATCAGAGTTAAAGCCTCAATACTATGACAGACTAGAGGTGGAAATTGATACGATTTTAAAAATGGGATTTCCTGGGTATTTTTGTATCGTTTCTGATTTCATTCAATGGTCTAAAGATAATAATATTCCTGTTGGCCCTGGTCGTGGTTCAGGAGCTGGTTCACTTGTAGCGTATTCCTTAGATATTACCAATATTAACCCTTTACCTTATAACCTTCTCTTTGAAAGATTTATCAATTTAGAGCGTATTTCGATGCCCGATTTTGATGTCGACTTTTGTCAAGATCGAAGACCAGAAGTTATTGAATATGTTACTAATAAATACGGAGCTGAAAATGTTGGCCAGATTATTACATTTGGAAAACTTCAGGCCAAAGCGGTTATCAGAGATGTATCTCGAGTTTATGGTTTACCTTACGCGGAAACTGATGCCCTCGCAAAACTGGTACCAGATGAGCTAGGAATCACTCTAGAAAAAGCACTTGATATGGAGCCTAAGCTAGTAGAGCTTACTGAAAAAGATCCTAAAATTAGGAGAATTATTCAAATTTCTAGAAGACTGGAAGGTCTTTTAAGACATGCTTCTATTCACGCGGCAGGAGTTATTATTACCAATGAACCTCTTGTTAAATACTGTCCTCTTTACAAGGGAAGAGAAGGTGAGCAGGTTGTTCAATTTGATAAAGATTTTTCAGAACAAATTGGTCTGGTTAAATTTGACTTCTTAGGACTGAAAACACTTACTGTTATTCAAAATGCTCAAAAATTTATTCGAAGAGACCATGATAATACTTTTGATATTGAATCAATAGATGATGAAGATCAAGCAGTTTATGATTTAATTTCTGATGGTAGAACCACTGGTGTATTCCAGCTAGAGTCATCTGGAATGAAAGATTTATGTTCCCGACTTAAACCAGGAACAATTGATGATATCACAGCGATTAATGCTCTTTATAGACCTGGTCCGATGGGACTGGGAATGCATGATGAATTCATTGAAAGAAAATTTGGTCGTAAAGAAGTTGATTATTTCTTTGAAGGTGAAAAGTCTTTAGAACCGTTACTTAAAGATACCTATGGGATTATTGTTTACCAAGAGCAAGTTATGAACATTGCTAGAACTGTTGGTGGATACTCATTAGGTGAAGCAGATATGCTAAGAAGAGCGATGGGGAAAAAGAAAGAAAAGGAAATGGCCCGTCATCGTGAGATCTTTCTAAATGGTGCTAAAGAAAGGGGTTATGATGTTAAAAAAGCGGAAGAAATCTATGACCTCATGGCCGAATTTGCAAAGTATGGGTTTAATAAGTCTCACGCTGTTGCCTATGCGGTTATTGCCTATCAAACAGCCTTCTTAAAGCATTATTATCCGGCTTGTTTCTATGCTGCTCTTCTGGGAACAGAAATGAATAATACCGACAAAGTAACGATGTATATTAATGATGCTCGTGAAATTGGTATTGAAATTCTTCCTCCAGATATTAACGAATCTCTTTATCTATTCAATGTTATTGGAGATAATATTCGTTTTGGGATGGGGGCAATAAAAAATGTTGGTGAAGGCCCTGTTGAAGCAATCATTGCTGAAAGAGAAGCAAATGGAGCCTTTAAAGGGTTTATAGACTTCTGTGAACGAGTTTCAACTAAGTCCTGTAATAAACGAACACTCGAATCACTTATTAAAGTTGGTGCATTTGATGATTGTGAAAAGATGAATAGAGCGACTCTTTTAGAGAATATGGAACTTGTTGTATCTTACGCTTCAAAAAAACAAGAAGAAAAATCTTTGGGACAAGTTAATCTTTTTGACATGGGAGAAGTAAAAGAAACAACAGAAGAAATGTTGAGTCTTAATGAAGTAAGTGATTTCGAAGATAAAGAGAAATTAGGATATGAGCAACAACTCTTAGGAATCTATGTCTCCGGTCACCCGCTAGATAAATTTGGTGATATCTTACAGGATTTAGTATCAATGCCTATTGCTGATATTCATCAACTTCCAAAGATGGCCAAGCCAGAATTTGATTTTAAAAATAGAGAAGCCAGAGCAAATGACCCTTCCAAGAGAAATCTGACTATTGCGGGAATGATTTCTGAGAAAAAGGCCATACTTACCAAAAAAGGTGACCGAATGGCCTTTGTTACCATAGAAGATTTATCGGGAAAGATTGAATGTATCTTTTTTCCTAGGGCCTATAATGAATGTTTTGAATTATTAGAATCGGATGAGCCTATTGTCTTGAACGGATATGTACGATTATCAGACGATAAGAGAAGTTTCTATGTTAATCAAGTACGTGCCATTGCTGATGAATCAGATGAGAGAGTTTCAGCTGTACGAATCAAAATTGATACCTTGAACTTAAACGAATATACTCTTCCTAAACTTAAACAAACTCTTCTTAGCTTCAGGGGAAGTGTACCTGCTCATATTATTTTTGAGTCAACAGAGGGAAGAGCAAAAATGAATTTAAGTGAAAATTATCTCATTAACCCCACACCTCAAATGGCGGCTAGGATTAATGAACTTTTAAATGATAACTCAGTAAGCTTTATTGTAGACGGCAAATTAGAAGCCCCTACAATTAATTAAAAGGATTTATAAATGACAGCAAGATGGATCTTGAGCTCAATTCTATTGAGTCTTTCTTTATGCTCATATGGTGCAGGTTTTGTAAAAGGCGAGGGGCATTTTTATCAACATGATGGTGACTCTTACCAATTTATAAAAGATCAGCTTATATATGAAAGTACAAAAAGTATTATTTCTCAAGAATTAGGTGCACTTAATTTAAACAAGGAACATTTTTGGCAAGAGTATGATCGAAGGCTTAATACTCAATTTGATAGTATTGATAACCGTCTTAAAGCTCGATACAAAATTGGGCAAGAGGGCGCAAATAACGGAGCTTATAAAGAGAAACTGAGAAAAGAGAAGCTTTTATTTAGAAGAAAATTTCTAGGCTTAAATAGAGTACTTTCTAAGTTTGCTGTTAATAAAATTTCGAGATCTCCTCGTGATCCCAAATATAGAGTGATGAAACTGGAAGGTGAAGTCGATAGAACATTGCTTACAAAAACTTATTATAATCTAGTTGCCGGAAAAAAATCTTCTGTGTTTGGAAGTTTATTTGTGAATACACATTTTGTTATGGATGGTCTTAGTTTTTCAGACTTAGAAATTGAAAATGAAAAAGAGTTTGGTGGAGAAATTATTAAAAGTTGGATTGGATGGTTTGAAAAAAACAAGCCTATGAATATTTCAGTAATAGAAGCCTTATCCGATGAGAATGAAAGTAAGCTTATAGAATATCTTAAGGTTCCAGCAGATCAAATACTATCATCGGCACCAGAAAACTTTCTTAATTCTTTACTGCTTGATATCGAAATAAAAGTCTCTAAAGTTGACTTTGATAAGTATCTAAATACATATTCTTTTACTTATGAAGGTTATGCTTATTTAAAAGATCTTCATTCTAATATGATTGTTGAGTCCTATAGCTTTTCTAAAATGGAGAAAGAATACAGAATCACTAAGAACTTAAACCTGGCCAACCTTATTGCAAACCATGTTTATCAAATGGCAGTGGGATATTTTCCGCAGATTCAAAGTAAAATTAAAGAAATTACTCCAGTCACCACTATTCAAAAACTTAAATTAGCTGATTATAAGAATATGAAACAAGTTGACTCTTTTATTGAGAATCTTGAGCAAAAAGGTATTAGATACTCAATGAAAGTAAAACTTGATGTTTTTTCTCAAAATGATGCTGAATTACTTTGTTTCTATGATGGTAGTAGAGAAGATCTTTTTTCACTTTTAAAAGTAGAAAGCTCGGCAAAAAATGATACTCATTATGAAGTAGTTGGATCGAGTAGTGATTTT
>CAYFHZ010000048.1:0-11562 GCA_964342535.1 uncultured Bacteriovoracaceae bacterium
GCATAGGCATAAGAGAAAAATCACTTAAATCATTAAGAATAATATTCTCAAACTTTAGCTCTAATTTTGAATAATCTTTAACTACTAATTTCCCATCTTCTTCAACTCGAGTTCTAAATAAAGGCCTTAATTGCTCATTAAAATAAGCATAAATAATTTTTTGAACATCTTCTTCGTTTTCATCTTTCTCTACTGCTAAATAACGAATTAGATAATCGGCTTTTCCGTCAAGATTTGCATCCAGTCGATGTAAAGATAAAAGTTGTTTTGCATTATCCAATAATGTATTTCCAACATTTAAATAATTGCTTCCCTTTTGTTCATAAAGAGAAATAACAAGTCCCGTTCGTTGAGATATTGCTGAATAAAAAATAGGTGTTTCAAAAGGCATATGATGGTAATAGACAGAGGAAAGCTCTGTTAATGCTTTAGGATTTCCACCTTTAATTTCAAATTGTTCTGCGTTGGCAACATCATCAAAATCTACATAGAATCTTTTCTCAAACAGATAATCTTTCTTAGTAAAGCCATCATCGACAAGAATATGAAACTTCTGTGATAAATTTGCATTTAAATTCTTCACATTTCCAGAAATGACAATTTCATTGTCAGTTAGAGTATATTCTGATTGGTCTAAAGCTATCGCACTTGGTGCTTTTACATGAACCTTTATATCTGAACTAAATTTTCCATATTTTTTAAAAGGAAGCGAAAATTTAAAAGAGTTGCTCGTTTTTAAATTTACTTTAACCCTTCCAAAGCCTTTAAATTTCGGAAGTACTAAACTTCCTTCTGCTTGAACGGCATTTTCGAGACTTACGACACCTCCTGATGAAAATTTGTGACTTTCAATAACTGGTGACCCAGCAGTTTTTAGGATTCTATATTTTATTTGATCTAATGACTCTTCAGGATAAATTCCTTTAAGCATCGCAGCCACGGCTGAAACATAGGGAGCAGCTTGACTCGTTCCTGATTTAATTTCATAGCCATTAATATCAAAGAAAGTTGGAATACTTGAGGTTGGGTAAGTACTAAGTATATTATTACCAGGAGCAAGAATATCAACATGAGCACCAAAATTAGAAAAATCTGACATCGCAAGATTTGGATCAGATGACCCAACACAAATAACACCGTCATACGCACAAGGCATAATAGGTTCTGAATGGTCATTATTTCCAGCTGCTGCAACGACAACAATTCCTGCATCAATAGCATCTTGAATAGCATCTTGAAGATGATGTTTATCAAATGAAAGTGGCCATCCCAAACTTAAATTTATGACATCAACTTTCATTTCTGTTGCATAGGCAATTCCCATTGCAAGACGTTCACTTGTGCCCACTGCTTGTTGTGCTTCAGCTTGGTTGGTTAACACTTTTATTGGGAGTATTTTTATTCTATTACTAAGTCCAGCTACACCGATTTCATTATTTCTAACCGCTGCAATAATACCAGCAAGATGAGTTCCATGCCCCACAAAGTCCTCAGCTCTGTTACTGCCACCTTCTTTACGTCCAGTAAAATCCCATCCCTTACAGTCACCTTTGTATGAATTTGAATCAAGACTTTCTTCTGGTTGGAAAGGAATTTCACCTCGAATACACTCAATATCATTAGTAAAAATATTTTCTTTTAAGTCAGGATGTTGCAAGTCAATTCCAGTGTCGATAATAGCAACCACAACTTCTTTTTTCATTTTCTTTTCAAGTTTTTCTAAGTCGCCGGTGGAAATATCTGCTTTCTTACTTCCCTTTATGACAATATTTTCAAGATCATTTACTTCGTTTAATACTTCTTGACCTGTAAACTCAAGGCCCCAAAGGTAATTGATGAATGGATCATTCACTTGGGAAACTTGACCAACTGTGGGCCTAATTGCCATTGTTTGGATATTTATACTTTCCTCAATATAGATAGGTGATAATTTTTCAAGTCTTTTAATGACCTTATTTTTATCTCCCTCATATTCAAGAGTATACGTATTTTTTAGTCTTCCTTCTTGCTGAGGAGTTAATAACTTTAATTTTCCGGGTAGAGACATGAAGTCTTCATTTGAAATTTGTTGAGGAAGCTTAACAACCAATGTTTTAGAGAATCCCTTACTTATTAAAACTATCGAAAGTAATATTATAAATTTAATCATTGTTGAATTCTCCGTAAAAACCAGTATGCACCCAACTCTCCACCAGAGATCTTAATTGCAGATCTCAACATTTCAGTTATTCCACCTGGGAATTCACTGCCATAAACACCGAGTGAATGAGATATAATTGATTCTTCTCCATCTTCAACTCCACCTCTGAACCCATTAACAGACCCTGATATATAGAAATTTTCAGTTCCTCCAAGTAATTTTTCAAAAACTTCAAATGGCACCATCGACTCAAGAACATCAACAATTACAAGTAGATTTTGAGATTTTATTGCAGGATCTAATAAAGTTCCGTATTCACTAGATATCATTTTATGTGCCTTAATAACCTTGTTTAAAACAACTTCATAATCTCGTCGAAATTTATTAAACCTTCTTCCACCACGGTATATAAAATGAGACCTACCTTCTGGCCATGGAAGTGTAAGAGACTCACTCATCAATGTTACAAATTCTTTGTGGTTAACTTCTGCCAAATGATCAAGTCCAAATTGATAGATATTCAAATAAAGATCTACTGAGTAGAGTTCAACTTCTTTTGTTCCATAGAATCGTTCATCATTAAAGATATCTTGCCCATATTTAGCTTGTATAATTCCTCTGATCTCTTTTAACTTATCCTGATCAGCAATCCATCCCTTCCATTGAGATTTGACTTGTACGAATTCTTCAAATGGAATTTCTGAATCTTCTGTTTGTCCAGGTATCTCAACTAATACAGACCTAGAAAATGACTCTCCATAAAAACTATCTCCTGGATTTCCACTTTCTGTATTATTAAGGCCTGCAGTATCAGAATCTAAAGAATTTTCAATAATAGCATTGAGAATATCATAGGTAACCTGCATATAGTTTGTACCTTTGAGGTCTGCTTTTCTTCTAATATAATAATCAGTGGTAAAGTCTTCTGGATGCTGTAAAGTAATATGATCAAATAAGTTAACCTGAGAAGATTGTTCAGAAAGAACTTGTGATGATTTAACAGCCTCAGCAAAATTATGCCCTATAACAAATGGTTTTTTCTCTGCAGTCAGAAGCTCTGTAGTATTATCAACAAAAACTTCACGTAATTCATTTAGTCTTCTTCTAAGTGTTTTTGGATCTTGATCATTTTTAATTGTAAGCGAATGAAATTCTGTTGTTACATGGCCTGATTGCTTGTCATAACTTAAATTAACAATAGGAATATATGCAGATATTTCTACCCCCATACCTCTTCCAAAGCTTTTGGCATAACTTTTATAAACCTGAAACTGATTTTCACTAACTCTCACAATATGAAATCGTGATAAATTGATTTTTCTTGCATTAAAGTTCAACATAGCGGCCACATCAACACTATTTACTGGAACTTGATACCCTCCAGAAAGAGCTCCTGAAAGAATAAGGTTATTGGCCATAATAAGTGAGTCACCAACTTCCATAACATCCTTTAAATTGGCTACTATATCTTTTACTTTTTGCGTTTGTGCTTCTTCATCAGCATTTTGAAATTCTTCTTCAGCTAATTCATCAATAAGCCCTATAATTGACTTTGATTTATTGTATTTCACATAAGGAACAATAATATTTCTAAAGGGTTCTTTAAGAGCTTTTTTTATACTCATGATGGATTTAACATGGGTGTAAGAGCGAGAAAATCGAGCTCCTCCTGTTGCATATAACATCTGCTCTGCTGTAAGCCCAAGAGTCCCTACAAAAGCTCCAATTTCACCTATAAACTCCATCGAGTCGGCGATCTGAATACGATTATCTGTACCAAGGTAAGCTCCTGCAACAATATCTCTTGAAGCTGAAACATAACCTTTGAATGTTGGAATAATCCAAGTTGAGAAAGGAACATCTAGTAACTCACCTGTTTCAAAGAATTTTTCAAATTGTTTGTCTTGGGCTTTTATGGCACGTTCAATGGCCGCTTCTTGTATATCAGTTGAATATAACAGTTTATCATTTACATAGCTCACCAGGTTTTCAATCACACCCGAATAAAACTTAGACTTTAAGTAAGCAATCATCTCATCTTTAGCTAATGGAGATTCAGTATCTTCAAAGCTATATCTAGCTGCGTGACCTTCCCAATTATCTTGAGTCAAACGACCATTCAATAATTCTCCTGTTTCATCCGAAATACGTGGATTGACAGGTAAACTATTTTCTTCATCTAAAAATAGTTTTAGAATCGAATTTCTTCTAGAGATTAATTTTTCCACCAAAAGCTTTTCAACAGACTCTGGATAATATGCCAGTTTAACTATATTCTCGTAATCAGACCGAGTAAGCTTGGCCAATCTTTTAACTGCCCATACTGCATCAAAGTAAGTTGTCGTAAATGAATCACCACTTAAAATATCAAATAAAGCGACTTTGTTATCAATCGTTCCTGTATGCCAGTCAAGTCCATCAACTGATTCTCGAACATCAACAAGAGAATAAAATATAGAAAGAGCATTTATACTTCTTCTATGTAAAATTGTTTCTGCTGGAACTTGGCCTTCTGCAAAGTCATAAATCTCAGTTGCGGCCTTAAAGATGATAACATCCTGTAGTGTTAACACATAATTATCTTCATCTTTTTCGATCAACCATCTTTTAGAGTCAGCAAAAGTATTTGTTTCAAGTTCTGAAATAAACGCATTTGCTGAAGCCATTCCCTTAAACTTTAATTTTATCTTTTGTACATGTTGGAAATCTGGAACACTATAGCCTAGAGCACGTAAAAGATTTTTTCTTAAAAGAATACTGCGTGAATCTTTTCTTACCCAAACATTAAAATTTCTCTTATTTCCTTTCGTTTCGCTCATCACAAAACGAAATGATCCAATTGATGCCACAACTTTATCTATATATTTATAGGTATGATCCTCGATTAAATTAAAATTATCTATTGGAAGGTTTTTAAGATATTGATTTTTCCAAATATCAGTTTCTTTTGGATCTATCTGAGATAAATCTTTTGTCTTTTTATAAATATTTTTTAATTCAATTTGAGTTAATGGTTTATTATTTAAAACTAAATCTGTAGCTGGCTGTGCAGTATAGTTCATGGGAATACTTACTACTTCTGCTGTAACTACAGTAGAATACAGTAGAATGAAATTCAAAAATAATTTTAACATAGTTAAACCTTTATTAATTCTGCGCGTTATATACATGACTTTAGAATGAGATTCTACCGAAAACCTAAAAACCTATAAAATTGTCAACTTGCTACCAAAATATTGGTGCCAGGATGCACCTACAATACAATGAAACGCCAAATCGACACTTGAAAGCCTATAATTTTTACCCAGAGAACTTGACCAAAACTATCGGAAAACTTTTTTAATTACAAACACTAGACGCGTTTCAAATATTTTTTCTTTTCACTTCTTAATTTTTGGCATTGTTATTGCTGATTCCTAAAACAAATTTGAGAGAAAGGAGAATCAAATGAAGAAATTAATTTCGAGTATCATTTTGGGGACAATGCTTATAAGTTGTAGTGACAATGGAGGTAATGGTGGTGGAGCACCAGGTTATACCCATAAACAATTAGCTGTAAAGTTTGTTGAAGAGCTTAACCTTGATGCTGAGTTCGAAGTAGAGCTCATTAAGAAAAGTACAGATCAATCAGATTTCATTGTTATCTATGATCCTCTATATGATTCTTATGATGCCATTGATATTCAAAATTATGACCCAGCACTTGATAGTGCCGTTGATTACTATTTCACTAATAGTGCTTCATTTTATTACGATCTAGATGAAATCCCTGGTCACTACGAAGGAAGATGGGTAGGTGAATGGGTTGATGAATATGCTTGGGATGAAAGTACTCAATCATGGTATGACACTGGCTTTAATACATATGTTGAAACCTATGAAGATGTATGGATTAAAACAAAATACCGTGATGTAGCAACAGGTTTATACTTTGAAAAAACATCTGCATCTGCAAAGGATCTTGCTAAAGTAGCAGCGATCAAAGAAGTAGCAACAATTAATAAAACTGCAGAGCACCTTTCTTCAAACTTTGGACTAAGTATTGATCGTGCTAAAGAAATTGCAAAGCTTTCTTCAAATTGGAAAAAAGCATCTAAAAAGTCTATGACTGATGCTGAGATTGATGCTTTCTCTTCAGAGTTACTTGGCTTTTCTATTACTACTGGTAAAGAAGCTGTTTCTGAAATGCTAGCAGGAGATGACACAAAACTAGAGGCTTTAGTTGATCAAGCAGCAGAAGCGAACGGGATTACTCCTGAGCATGCAACAAAATTAATGACAAAAGTTTTTGGTCTCTAATTTAAAAGAAAAAGAAAAAGAAAAAGAAAAAGGAATAACAAAATGAAAAAAATAATTATCGGACTTTGTCTTGGATTAACATTATTTAGCTGTAGTGATGGTGAGAGTGGTGGAAATGGAGACGGAAATGGTGACTATACTCACAACCAACTTGCTGAAAGATTTATTTATCAATTAAACCTTGATCCTGAGTATGAAGTCTCTCTTATTAAAAGTAGTACAAGAACAAGAAACTTTATTGTTGTATATGACCCATTCTACGGAACATATGATGCAATAGACATAAGTGGTTACAGCGTTGATATGGATCCAATTGATTACTACAACAATCCTATTACAGCTTATTACGATTTAGATATTATTCCTGGTTATGATACTGCTTCTGGATATGTGAACACATATTACAGAGATAGAAATGCTGATCTCTCATTTGAAAAAACAACTGCAACTTCTAAAGACCTAGCTAAAGTTGCAGCATTAACAGAAGGAATTAAACTTAGTAAAACTGCAGAGTTTTTATCTTCTGAGTACGGATTAAGTCTTGGAAGAAGTATGGACATTGCTAAACTTACACAGTCTTGGAAAAAAGCATCTAAAAAAGGGATGACTGACGCTGAGTTAGATTCATTTTCAGCTGAGCTATTAGGTTTTTCAATCACTGCTGGTAAAACTGCTGTGGGTAAAGCTCTTGAAGGTGATGCTACTGGCCTAGAAGCTTTAGTTGATCAAGCTGCAGTAAAAAACAGTATTAGCCCTGAGCATGCTAAGGCATTAATGACAAAAATGTTTCAATTATAATCCTCTCGAGTGAGGAGAAATCCTCACTCAACTTGCACCACTAAAACAATAAATGTCACAATGACATAGTAGATTGGTCTCCTTTTGCTACTAGTTGAGTACAGTGGTGCAGTTTAACACCAACGCACACACCTTAAGTCGCATCGCGTTTTTGAATTACACAAAAAAGTATTTCCCAAAAATATTAACGACAAGACGCGATGCGCTTGTAAATATTATGCTTCATTAAATTTCAATTAGTTTTTTGGCATTTATATTGCTTTAACTAGGGCAACACAAATAACTCATGGAATGAGAAAAAAATAAATCAACAATGATTTGATATAAATATTATTTTTTTCTAAAGGGGGAATACACATGAAAAAAATACTTTTAGGATTAGTAGCATCTGCATTATTAGTTGCATGTAACGGTGGAAACGGAAACGGAGCACCTGGTTATACGCATAATCAACTTGCTGTTAAATTTGTACAAGAATTAAACCTTGATGCAGAATTTAATGTATCTCTTGTGAAAAAAGATACAGAGCAATCTAACTACATTGTTATCTATGATCCACTTTATGATTCATACGATGCGATCAATATCGCTAATTATGATCCTATTTATGATAACGCTGTAGATTATTACAACGACTATTCTTATGCTTCTTATTATGATCTAATCAAAATCCCTGGTCACTACGAAGAAAGATGGGATTCAGTTATTCTTTACTACGATGCTTACGGTGATCCTGTTTGGGGATATGAGTACTATGATGTATGGGTAGAAACAAGTTATGAAGATTACTATACTGGTATCATCTTTGAAAAAGTTGAAGCAACAGCAAAAGATTTAGCTAAAGTTTCTGCAATTGCTGAAGTTGCCGAGCTTAAAAAATCAGCTCAATTTATCTCTTCTGAAATGGGATTAAGCCTTGAAAGAAGTTCTGAAGTTGCTAGACTTGTTAAAAACTGGAAGAAATCTTCTAAGAAAGGAATGACTAATGCAGAATTAGATTCTTTCTCTACTGAACTTTTAGGGTTCTCTATTACTGCAGGTAAAGAAGCAGTTATGAGTGAAGATACTGCAAGTTTAGAATCATTAGTTAATCAAGCTGCTGAAACAAACGGAATTACTCCTGAGCACGCTGGAAAACTTATGACTAAAATGTTTGGACTATAATTAATATAAGACAAATATAAAAAAAGAAGGCTCACTATAAAGTGAGCCTTTTTTTATTCTTCTAAAAGTTCTTTTGTTTCATCCATTAATTTTTTTATCATGGCCATCTCTTCTTTGGATAAATCCATATTTTTAGATTTTTCCTTCATGGCCTTCATAAATAGTGAAGCAGATGCTGTTCTCGCTGTACTTTTTTTAGCGGTAGCTCTTGTTTTCGTTTTAACAACAGCACCACTTGCGGTAATAGCACGCTTTAATTGAGTTCTTTTAACAATTTCACCATTAAGAATTTTTTGTTTAATCTCATTTTTAAGTGCACCTTTATCAAGTGCTCCCCACTCTAATAAAACGTACTTTTCTGTATTATGGATTTTAGCAGCTTCTTTAAGTGTTTTGGGAAGTTTTCCAATTAGTAAACATCTATGTACTTCCGATTTCGAAATTCCGAGAGCTGCTTGAATTTTTCTTTCACTAGCACCAGTTAATTTTTTATAACCAAAAATAGAGTCAGCTTGATCAATATAATGAAGTTGCTCTCTTGCAGAGTTTTCTGAAAATTGAATGGCCATTAACTCTTCAGCTGTTTTATTTTCTAAAATAAAGCATGGAGCTTCAGTCATATCTTCAATGGTACTCATCGCTCTAAATCTACGTTCCCCACATATGAGAACATACTTATCACCTTCTCTATGAACAACAAGCGGTTGTATGAGACCATTTTCTCTAATATTTGCAGCAAGTTCAGCAATAGACTCATCGTTAAATTTAGTTCGAACTTGTTTTTTTACAGTGATTTTACTTAATTTGATATTATCAAGTTGAGCACCCTTTAGAAGTTTTTCATCATTTAATCTGAAAATACTTTCATCAAGGTGTGAAGCAATATCTATTTTTTCTCTTTGTCGCTTAGAAACACGCGCAGCAAATTTTTTTGCCATATAAAGATCTCCGTATCTTTTTTTTAATATCTATTCAGCTATTTGATCCGCAGCTGGACTACCGTCAGAGCTATCATTTTTTTTCATAAACCCTAGAGAGTCCCAAAGCTTATTATAATCTTTTTTACCTTTAGATTTTCTATTCATCAGAAATACAGGTTTTCTTAAAGAAACAGACTCTTGCATATCAACTAGATTTCTTATTCCTGGAGTTACATTAAAAGATTGAGCTAGCTCTTCGAGCCTTACTTGCTCAAGTTTTCTTCTTGTATTCACCATAGACGGTATAATATTAAAGTCTAGTTTCGGATTTTCAGACTCTTTGATAATTTCAAATGTATCCATTAATTCTTCTAGCCCATCAATACTATAATCTTGTGCTTGTGTTGGAATAAGGACTCTATCACTAGCAACTAGCGCCATAATAAGCTCATCTCCAAGCATTGGAGGAGTATCTATGACGATATAATCATATTTATCTTGAATAGCTTCTAATCTTAATCTAAGCAGTCGCTCTTTTCTTCCTGCATTCTTTCTAACTTCAGCTTCAGAAAGTATAAGTAGCTTAGCTAAATTTGCTAAGTGACGGCTTGAAGGAATTACATCTAGATTTTTATAAAAGTCTTGTTTTCCTTCACTCGGACAGATAACATCTTCAGCATCCACATCACCGATCAACCATTCAGGAACAAGAGTTCTTCTCACATCTACGCCTAGCGTTGTAGAAAGGTTTGCTTGAGAATCTAAATCAATAACGAGAACTTTATTTCCTTGGTGGGCAAGAAATGTTGAAAGTTGGTAAGCTTGCATCGTTTTACCAACACCACCCTTATTATTTGCAATTGTAATAGTTTTTGCCATAGTCATACTCCCTAACGACCTTTGAATATCATCCTTAATTAAAATGGTAGGTTAGCCAAATCGTTATGTCTAGGTGCAAAACTAGATTTCTCAACATTATGAGTTACAGGATATTAATAACGCACTGAAAGTTCCCAAATAAGGTCTTGAAGACTATTATCCCCACCATGTTAGACTTTTACGACTTAAAAAAAGACCACTTACCTACAATTAAAGAAGAAGAACTTAGCGAAACAGAAGTTCTTAAAGAAATCCACAAACTCAAAAATGAGCTTGGTAATAAGCTTGTCATCTTGGGACATCATTATCAACAAGATGATATTATAGCTTTTGCTGATCATAAGGGAGACTCTTTACAGCTAGCAAGAGAAGCTGCAAAGCTAGATGCTGAGTATATTATCTTTTGTGGTGTTCACTTTATGGCCGAAACCGCAGATATGCTAAGTAAACCTCATCAAAAAGTAATCTTACCTGATATGAATGCTGGATGCTCAATGGCCGATATGGCAAATAGAGCTGAAATAGACAAGGCTTGGGATTTCATTCAAGCATCAACACATGAAAAAGTTGTTCCAATTACTTATATTAATTGCGATGCCCAACTTAAAGATTTTGTTGGTGCAAATGGTGGTGCCATCTGCACATCATCCAATGCAGAAAAAGTTATCACTTGGGCACTCAACGAAGGTGAAAAACTACTGTTCTTTCCCGATCAGCACCTTGGAAGAAATACTTGTTCAGACTTAGGTATTAGTTTAGATGATATGGTTGTTTATAACCCAAATATGTATCAAGGTGGACTGAAACCTGAGCAAATCGCTAATGCAAAAGTTATTTTATGGTATGGCTTTTGTTCCGTTCATCAGGGCTTTAAAGCTGAGCAAGTTAAATCAATTAAACAAAACGATCCAGATAGAACAGTTATCGTCCACCCTGAATGTAGTTATGAAGTATTTAAAGAAGCTCATATGGCCGGTTCTACTTCATATATAATCAATACCATCAAAGACGCACAAGCTGACAGTAAATGGGCCATTGGAACAGAGATCAATCTCGTAAATAGATTGGCAGAAGAATATAAGCATTTAGATATTATTTCCCTCTCCCCTTTTCAATGCTTATGTACAACAATGTATAGAGTAAGACCAAGATGGTTATTAGAAAGTTTACGCTCTATCAAGTCTGGAAATCCGGTAAATATTATAAAGGTTCCAGAGGCCATAAAAGAAAATTCTTTAAAAGCTCTCGATAGAATGCTAAATATTTCTTAAACTATGATTTTAATTTAAGGAATGCATTATGCTTTATGCTGATTACAATGGATCTGCTCCTATTAGTGACGTTGTTAAAGAGTATCTAAAA
>CAYFHZ010000049.1:0-4367 GCA_964342535.1 uncultured Bacteriovoracaceae bacterium
TCTCATTTCCTCTTATTTCTTGAGTGTAGACAGAGTACCGAGCACCTTCTTCACATTCATCTATAGAAGCATTTCCATATTGTCCAAGTTTTCCTAGATCAACGACCTTACAGGCATGATTAACATGGTACTGTTGGAAGGTTTTTTGATATTCTTCATTTGGATCTAAGGCATCTATTTTGTCAGGATACATATCCATAATTGCTTTCCTATCTTCTAAGCTTAAAAATCCAATTGAGCCATAAATCTTATGTTTATATTCTTCTTTTAAGTAAGTTTCTTCAATCGTATAGTGCATGACTGAATAAGAATCATATTCACCTAAAATAGCATCTCCTAAATAAGGCTCGTAAGCATCTTTACATTTTTGTGCTGACCAACCGCTTTCATTTTTACTGGTTATGTGCATACATTCATCAATATAATTTTCATTTAATTTATCACCAAAATCTGGATGGGCATGTTCATGTCTTAATCCCAATGCATGACCAAATTCATGTAAAATAGTATATTGATTTATATTAAATAAACACATACTAGGGTATTTACCTTTGGAGTCCTTTCCAACATAGGAATTATTTCCAGAGCATTTATCTTCAAAGTGAATACTAATATGGGCTTTTCTCTTCTTGATTTCACCCTTATTAAAAAAGTTAAATGTGATATTTGCGTATTTGCTCCACTCAGGAGCAGATTTTTTGACAGCATTTTTTTGTTCTTCAGTTCCTCCTAAAAACAATACGTTAAGAGTACTTCCATTTTTCCAAAGCTTACTAGGTTCATATATAGAACTGATGTTTCTTTTAATCGTTACTGAGTAGGAAGGTAGTGGTGTCATTAATAAAATCAAAATATATCTTAACATACTTATATATTACCAAATGACTCTTAGGATTACAGAGGTGAGTTTAATTCTACAGGAGGTGCAAAAGTTTTCGACAATAATTTGTAGAAATGTAAGTCCTTAAAATACCGATTTAGCACATGATGAAATTGTAATTATTTCATAGTGTTCCCTATATTTGGAACACTTTGTTCCAAATTAGCTAACGCTGTGTTTCGTTCTATGTTATATCAATTGCCATGAAAGAACAGGTTGCAATTCAAAATTTACTAAATGAGGCTTTAATGAATTTGAGAATTAAAAATTCAAATTATTCATTACGAGCATTTGCTAATAGACTTGATATTTCACCTTCTGCTTTAAGTGAAATTTTAAGAGGTAAAAGAAAAGTTTCTAAGCAACTTGCAGAGAAATTGGCAAATCGACTTCATCTCTCACCAATGGAAAAGGCAAGTGTTCTTGATAAATTTCCTGAGAAAATGAAAAGAAATTCAAAAGGTAAACCTTATAATTCAGAAAAGAAAGGAGATACCTACCTTAAAATGACAGGTAATCAATTTGCAATGATTTCTGAACGGATTCATCTTGCCATTCTTTCTTTAATTAAAACAGATGATTTTTGCTCAGATATTTCGTGGATAAGTAGTCGACTAGATGAGAGTGAAAATGCAGTTAGAAAAGCACTTTTTAGACTACTAGATTTGAAATTAATTATCTTTGAAAATGGTAAATTCAAACGTTCTTCACTTCCAATTCGAGTTGAAGATGATGTTCTTAATTTATCAGTACAAAAATCTCATATTGAAGATATGGAAATGGCAAAAGAAAAAATTCTAAACTTAGACGTAAATGATAGAGATTTTAGTTCAATAACCTTACCTGGAGATCCAGCATTGCTATCAAAGGCAAAGTTAATTTTGAGGGAGGCGCAGTTAAAAATTGAAGAGCTAATGGAACAAGGGAAGCAACAAGAAGTTTATAAAGTTACAACTTATTTATACCCTTTAACAAATTTAAAAAAATAATTAGGAGACAAGAATGAATTTAAATGTATTAGTGTTTTTAGTAGTAATGACCTTACTTAATGTCAAAACAAGAGTTTATGCTAAAGGGGATAGTGTTGGAAATGGAGGAGATAGCTGTGAGGCAAGAATTCAATCTATCGCAATAAATATTCAAGAATGGATTTTATATGATAATCATTCAGAGTTAGATTTTAAAGGTAGACTGACTAAAGATGAGTACGAATTTCCTATGTTAACAGCACTTAAGCTTGGAAGGGTTTCGTGTACAGATGAAAAACTCTTTGTTGGAAAAGCTGAAAAAACCTGTATAAATTTTCCAGAAGAGGATTTTATTGAGTGTAATGTTGATAAATTTATGAACACAGATGAAGAAGGTCAGTACAGATTAGTTCATCATGAGTATGCGGGACTTGCGGGAATTGAAGTTAATAATGAAAGTGAGGCGTCAGATTATTTTTTATCAGACCAGATAAGTCGTAAACTTAAGTGGGAAATCGTGAAAAAACTACCTATCCATAAAGATAAGAACAGCTGTAATGTTTTTTTAAAGCGAAACTCGTATTATAGTATAGGAGACTCTGAAGGGGCGCTGACAAAAATAATAAAAGAGACTATCGCTTCAAAAAACTATAACCTTGTAATGGAAGAGGGGAGTGCTACATACGTCTTAGAATATTTTAATATAAAAAATCCAATTAGACGAAATGGTAGCACTTTAACTGTAACAACAGGTACTTTTGGTTCAAGATTAGTTATGTATAAAAATGATAATGTTATTTATGATCAGCTGTTTACACGTACAGATTTTGGATTATTCATTTTTGCAAATATAATTCGATCAGAGACTGTAAAATCAAATCTAAAAGGCATCCTTCCATGTGGAAACTAGTGTGGGAAAGTGCACCGAATTTAATATGTTTCTTAATGTAAAAATTTAGATCAAATTTTGCATTATGATAACATTAATAGATGCGGACCAGAATTGTGGTCCGCATCTTTTAAAGTAATTTTGTAAGTTGTTCACTTGACTCAGAATCTATTTTTTCATGTAACGAATTTCCATGGGCATCCATAGTTATAACAACAGGAAAATCTTTTACAGTTAGTTCCCAAATGGCTTCAGGTGATCCTAAATCTCTCCAATATACATTATCAACACTTTCTATTTTTTCTGCGAGTACTTGAGCGGCCCCCCCTATGGCGTGCATATAAACACATCCGTAGTCTTTACAACCTTGAAGAGTTTTTGGTCCCATTCCACCTTTACCAATAACACCAACTATACCATAGTCTCGCATGACTTCCCATTGATATGGTTCTTCTCTAATTGAAGTTGTTGGCCCAGCTGCCTTCACTTCATAACTTCCGTCTTTGTTTTCAAGAACTACAGGTCCGCAGTGATATATAATTTGATTATTTAAATCAACAGGAGGTTTTGTACCATTGTGTATTCTATGGTGAACAGCATCTCTACCCGTAAAAAGTTTCCCTGAGATAAGAACCATGTCTCCAACTTTAAGGTCGCGAACATCTTCTTTTTTAAATGGATAATCTAATCTTTTCATTTATCGTTCCTTATTAATATAACCATTTATTAATATTCATTTTGCTATCTAGGCTTATTCCTTGCCTTCTAAAGGCCCAACACATATATGAAATTGATACGTAGTATGAAGCTGGAAGACGATTAAGATGACCTATCTTACATCCTAGTAAAGTTGTTTTTCCTCCAAATCCCATTGGACCTATGCCAAGTTTATTTGCAGTTTCAACAATATCTTTTTCTAAGGCCGCTAACTCAGCTATTGGGTTTGTATCATCCATTTTTCTAAGAAGCTGCTCTTTTGCATGCAAATGTCCTGTTCCTCTATCTCCACCAATACAGATACCTAAAGTTCCAGGTCCACAACCTTTACCTTGAGCTTTTTGAATAGCATCAAGAATAACTTTTCTCACACCTGCTAAGTCTCTTCCTGCCTCTAGTGGTGTATAAGGCATAGCATATTGAGCTCCAACGTTTTCACATCCACCACCTTTTAACATGCATTTAAGTTCTAGAGTTTTCTTGTTATGCTCTATATAGTGCAGTTGAGGATGTCCAGGTCCGATATTCATTGTTTCATTCTTTCCTGTGAGAGAATCTACCGAATTTTGTCTTAAGTAGCCAACCTCTGTTGCTTTAACAACTGCTTTATGACATATCTTTTCAAAAGATGATCTATGAAATCCTGGCGGGTGATAAACTTTTATGACAATTGTTCCCGTATCCTGACATAGAGGTTGAGATTTTGTTTTCGCTAACTTTATATTTGCCTGAATAATATCCATAGCATATTGAGCAGAGGTTTGTTTTTCTTCACGCTCTAATGCTTCAAGTATGACCTTTTGAATATCATCTGGGATGACTGTAGAAGTAATTCTAAGCAACTCTAATATTGAGTCATGAAGATTTTTATTTAAATTGAGTTTTGGTGCAGCTTTCTTTGCTACTTTTTTCT
>CAYFHZ010000049.1:4467-11557 GCA_964342535.1 uncultured Bacteriovoracaceae bacterium
TGGTTGCTTTTTTCGCTACCTTTTTCTTGGTTGCTTTTTTCGCTACCTTTTTCTTGGTTGCTTTTTTCGCTACTTTTTTCTTGGTTGCTTTTTTCGCTACCTTTTTCTTGGTTGCTTTTTTCGCTACCTTTTTCTTTGCTTTTTTTATGGCCATAACACACTCCAATTTTTTTGTAATATCATAGCAATAGCTATTCACGAGGGCAATTTTTATAGAGTTAAACCCTCTAAATCTTGTATGAAATCTTCTCAAGTGGTATAGAGCCTTAATGAAAAAGACTGAATTATTACTTCCCGTTGGAAATTACCAAATGTGCCTTGCAGCAATTCATAATGGAGCCGATGCTATTTATGTCGGTATGCCAGAATTTAATGCTAGGGGGAGAAGCCATGATCATTCATGGGATGAACTTGAAGAGATTATTAAGACATGCCACCTTTATAGCGTAAAAGTTCATTTGGCCTTTAATATTCTTATTTTTGAGAATGAATTGGTGGATGCATTATCAGTTCTTGATAAAGCAGTTGCCTTATCCCCAGACGCGTTGATTGTTCAAGATTTGGGGCTAATAAGTCTTATTCGTAAAAGGTATCCCCAGCTTGAAGTACATGGTTCTACCCAAATGAGTATTTCTAATCACGAAGCGATATCATTACTAGATGATCTCAATATTCAAAGATTTGTTTTGGCACGTGAAAATACACTTGAGGATATTAAAACCATAAAAGAAAATACAAGTAAAGAAATTGAAGTTTTTGTTCATGGAGCTCTTTGTGTGGCCTATTCTGGTCAATGCTTTACATCTGAGTCTTTGGGGGGGCGTTCTGCAAATAGGGGACAATGTGCTCAGTCATGTCGTTTCCCGTACGATATTTATGTAGATAATAAAAAACGAGATTTAAAAAATAAAAAATATCTGGTTTCGCCTCAAGATCTTTGTGGAATTGATGATGTTCCAGAATTAGTGAAAGTTGGGGTTGACTCTTTTAAAGTCGAAGGTCGTTTGAAATCTTCAGAGTTTGTTGCTGAATGTGCAAAACAATATCAGGCCATGATTCAAGGCAATTTAAAAAATTCAAGTATTGCCAAGACAAATCTAGCTGTTACTTATTCTCGTGGCCATTATAGTGGATGGCTCCATGGGGTTGCACATCAAGAACTTGTTAGGGGAGATTATAAAGAAAATCGTGGCGCTTTTTTAGGTAAGATTACTCATATAAATAAAAAAGAAGTGAGTATAGAACATGATCGTAATATACAACTGGAGAATGGCGATGGTCTTCTTTTTGTAAATCCACTAAGAGGTGATGAGGAAGAGAGTGGAGCAAAGATACATCAGGTCTCACCAATAAAAAACGGTACTCGGTTTCAACTTGATCCTAAATTTAATCTGCAACAAATTAGACCTGAATATGATGTTTATTTGACGAGAAAAGAAGAAATAATTAAACAAGCCCAGAAAACTATATCTGACAGGAGTTTAAAAAAACGACTTCCTATATATGTTGAAGTATCCGGTCAAATGAATCAACCCTTAAAACTAAAAGTTAAACATGAAATGATAGAGTTTGAACTATACTCAGAATCTTTATTAGATAAGGCCCTAAATATATCATTAGATAGAGACTCAGTATTTAAAGAATTATCGGGTTTAAGTCAGACTGCATATTTTATTGATGATATAAGCTATAGTTTAGAAGATGCTCTTTATCTTCATAGAAGAAATCTAAAATCACTTAAACAGGAAATGGTTGCTAGATTAAATGATATCAAAGTTAACAAAAAACCGTTAGAACCTAAAATTATCGAACTAAATAGAGAAAGGAATTCTGTTCTTGGCCATCCTTATTTGAATATAGTAATTCGTAAGATAGAACAATTAAGTACTTTAGTAGATTATCTAAAAGAGAATCCACAGTATTTAAAATTTCTTGGCCATGTCGTCTTGGATTATGAGTTTGGAAAAGATTATTTTCCTTCTTGCCAAATTTTACGTGAGCAAAAAATAAAAGCAGTGATAGCTACAACCCGAGTTTTAAAACCTGGTGAGTATCATAATTTTAAATTAATTGATAGATGCTCTCCTGACGGTCTACTTATTAGAAATCTGGGTGCCTTACAGTATTTTCAAGATTCTAAGTATGAGCTTTTTGGGGATTTCTCTCTCAATTGTGCTAACTCTCATACATTTGATTATTTAATAAGTAAAAAACTTAAAACAGTATGCTTAAGCTATGACCTTAATATTGAACAAATTGAAACGATGATGAAGAATATTGATTTAGCTAAATCAGAAGTTGTCATACACCAATACATGCCTGAGTTTCATATGGAGCATTGTGTATTTGCAGCATTTTTAAGCCACGGTAATAGTTTTAGAGATTGTGGAAAACCATGTGAGAAGCATGAGGTTCACTTGAAAGATATGTATGGTAATAGGCATGAAATTAAAGCAGATCAAGAATGTCGCAACACTATGTTTAACGCCAAAGCAGTGAGTACCGTTGAGTTTTTTTACAGATGGTTGAAGCAGGGTGTAGGTTCATTTCGATTCGAATGTCTGCATGAAACAGCAAGCGAGCTAACTGATAAGATTGATCCTTATTTTAAACTGTTAAATGAAGAATTAGTTGTGTCAGATGTGTTAGATAGACTAAATCAAGCAGAAACATATGGTCTAGGTTTGGGGCATATGGCACTTAAAGATAACTACAAGTCACGTAAAAAATAATCATACTGAACAATAAGCTAGATAGTGCTAAATTTGGAAAGACTCTTCGTTAAGAAATATTGACGATTGTATGTTCAGTTTCATAAACTATTTTTAACAAAGGATTGTTTATGAAAATGATATTTTTATTTGTACTGAGTACGTCAGTATTTGCTTCCGCAAAAGTTTTAAAACCTCTTATTACCCTTTCTACATTTCCGTATCAAGTACACGTGAGAGTTCAAAATTTTTCAAACCAGGATTATACCTGTTCAGGGCAGATTTATATGAATTTATCTGATGGTTCAGTAAGTAGTCGACATTATTATGCTAGAGTTTTTGCTCATTCCTCAGACTGGAAAGCGATCTATCCTACGGGAGTTGGAGCACAAATCACATACGCTAGACATAGTGTATTTTGTTTCTAAGTATTTGAATCCCTGTAAAGTCTTATAATAAAATAGATGATGATTTTACATGTCGCGGAGTCGTAAATATGTACTTGGCCAATGGAAGTGTAGAGACAGGTTCGGTTTATTTGAGATCTTACGTTCATTCAAATAATGAAGCAACTGTTCCGCTTAAATTTAGTTCATCATACATAACGAATGTCAATCATACTATTAAATGTAAGCATTAATCTTCACTGAAGTAGAGGTATCCTGCTTTGAAAAAAAGGTAGGATGACTCTATATATTTCACAATATTTTCTTTGTTAATATTTTCAAATGGGGATGTTGAAAAAACTTCTTCAAAATAGTTTTTTTCTTCTATTGATTTAAACTCATATTTTTTGCTGTTAACAAATACTTCATTATCACTAAAAACAAACCTTAAATTTTCATCCCGGTAAATATTTAGATCATTTATATTATCTTTTATATCTTCTACTTCAATTTCATCATCTTCTTCCGTTTCTGTTTTTGGGGTTGAGATGAATTTTTTGATTGCTTCATCTAAAAATTGATCTAGATATTTTTCTTTGATTTCTTTTATAAGTTTTTCCTGGTTCACTTTGTCTAAAGTGTATGTACTTTTCAAAACTTCAGGAAACGAAGATTTGTAAAATGTTGTTGGTATATCTTTTTCTAGGGAATCAAGTGCCAGTTCGTTGATGATTTTATCATGCTCTAAGGATTTAAAGCCTAGAGAGATAGATAAGGAATCTGTTAGGCTAATGCCATGATGGGCCACATGAGGTGGAATATAAATCATGTCTCCAGGTTCTAGTATAATTGATTCATCTTCTTGAAATTCTTTTAGTATTTTGACTTCTAGATCTTCAATGAATGCGGGTTTTGGAGAATATTGTAATTTCCACTCCCTTGTTCCTTGTAGTTGTAAAATAAAGACATTGTAATTATCAATATGTGCCCCGACGCTACTTCCTTTATTAGATAGAGTTGTCATGGCATCATCAAATAACCAAAGAGGAAGAAAAGAAAGACTTTGTTTTAATTTGAATACCTCTGGGTGGTTACACTCTATGTTATGATTTATTAGAGTCCATTCTTTTGCATCTTTTATAAAGTCAATCCCCTCAAAGGGACCTTCACTAACTTTCCAGCTCTTACTAAATTGAATGAGTCTAGTCTCATAGTTTTCGTCCATGGCCATATTAAATAGATCAGTTGGGTCTATCATTTTTTCTGAATTTTTTAAAAAATTTTTAAAAACGATTGGTTTTTTTTCCCAATGGTTAGTAATGAATTTATTTTTTGAAATGGTATTTTCAAAATTCATATTTTTCCTTAGTTTATTGAAATAATGCGATGCTTATAGCCATTTTTTCAATGGCCGTAAAGAAAATATCAAAGCTAAAAATATACGACAAAAATAAACTTATTTATTTAAAAGCCTTTCTAGAAATGAATTTTCGTAATGACATATATGGCCAATGATATACATCAAGAAAATGTTGATTAAGTTTGTCGATTTGGGTTGTGCTATGGTATCTAAATGCTTAAAATATTTAAAAATTATATTTAATAACTTATTCATCTTTGAAGGGAATGTGTATATGAAAAAGTTTTTAGGTGCAATTGCAGCCTTAATCGCTCTCGGCGCATTAGCGACGTTTGTAATTTTACAAGCTAGGCAAATCGGTTTTAATCAAGGATATGCTCCTGATCAACCCGTTGCCTTTTCTCACAAGTTACATGCTGGTGACTTAAAAATGGACTGTCAGTATTGCCACTTTGGCGCTGATAAAGGTCGACACGCAGGTGTTCCACCAACAGGTCTTTGTTTAAATTGTCACAGCAAAGTAAAAACAACTTCTCCTGAAATTAAGAAGCTTCAAAAAGCTGTTGATTCAGGTGAAAACATCCAATGGGTTAAAGTTAATCACTTAGCAGACTTTGCCTATTTCAACCACGCTCAACACGTAAATGTTGCTGGTGTTTCATGTCAGAAATGTCACGGAGCAGTTGAGACTATGGAAGTTTACTATCAAAAAGAAAAATTATCGATGGGATGGTGTATAAACTGTCACAGAGATAATGGAATCGCTCCTCCTAAAGATCATGATGAAATGATGAAAAGTTATCATGATACTCAAGAAGGTTATCCATCAGGTGCTCATCTAAGAAAAGGATATAGAGCTGGTGGTGATTGTAGTAAATGTCATTATTAATTTTATAAGAAGGATGTATTTAATATGAGTGATCTAGAGAAAAACAACACTTGTGGTTCAGACTGCGGCTGTGGAAGCCAAGTGGATGGTTACTGGCAAGATGTTGAGAAAAAAGTTTTAACAAAAAAAGAATTAACTCAAGAATTTGATGATAATGCATTTGATTCATTTTCTGTTCAAAAGACGAGAAGAAACTTTCTAAAAATTATGGGATTTTCTGTCTCTGCTCTTCCACTTACTGGTTGTATTAAGATACCTGTAAGAAAAGCTTTACCTTATTTAAACAAACAACCGGATACTATTCCTGGTGTAGCTAATTGGTATGCCTCTACATACAATAGAACTCCTATTCTTCTTAAAACAAGAGAAGGTAGACCTATTAAAGTGGAAGGTAATGATAAATCACTTACAAGTTTTGGTGGTACAAGTGCTCAAGATCAAGCGTCTGTACTTTCACTTTATGATTCTAATAGATTAAGGTCAGCTTTAATTGATGGAAGCGCAGTTGAGTGGGATAATTTAGACAATGCACTTAAAGGAGCAGTTTCAAATGCTCAAGGTGAAATAGTTGTCGTTACTCCGTCAATATTTTCACCATCAGAAGTGGCCCTTGTTAAAGAATTTCAAGCTAAATTTAATGCATCTCATGTGGCTTATGATGCAACTTCTAAGTCGGCAGAGGTTAAAGCTAATGAAATGGCTTTTGGAGCGAGAGCATTAACGGAGTATAACTTTGAAGCTGCGAATGTCGTCGTATCAATTGGTGCTGATTTTCTAGGCTCTTATGGAAATTCTGTTGCAAACACTAAGCAATATACAAGAAGAAGAAGTGCTAAGCATTCTGAAGGAATGAATAAGCATATTCAAGTAGAAGCAATCATGACTATGACTGGTTCTAATGCTGATTATAGATATACCAAGTCATTAGCTGATCAAAAAGATATTCTGTTGTCTGTACTGGCAGCAGTAGGTGGTGCATCTCATTCAGCTTCAAGTAATAATAAAGAAGTTGTAGCTCAAATAGTAAAGGAGCTTAAAGAAAATGCTGGAAAATCATTACTACTTGTAGGTGATAATGACTTAAATGCTCAGATGATTGCATATAAAATCAACTCTCTTTTAGGTAACTATGGTTCAACGCTATGGGTTCCAAATAATGAAGGTGAAGTTCTCGCTGATGACATGGCATTTGAAAGCCTTGTTGATAAGATGAGTGCTGGTAATGTTGGAGCAGTATTTTTTGTTGGTGTAAATCCTCTATATACATTTCACAATAAAGAAAAGTTAGAAAAAGCTTTAGCAAAAGTTAAAACGAGAGTTTCATTTGCCATGAGTGCTGATGAGACAAGTGTTGCTTGTAACTATGTTGCTCCAAGAAATCATCCATATGAGTCATGGTCTGATACATTAGTTTCTTCAACAGAAGTTTCTTTTACTCAGCCTGTTATTCAACCACTTTTTGGTTCGAGAATGTGGACTGAAACTTTTATGAGTTTATTAGGTACTGAAGGTAGCTTTTACGACTATATGAAAGCAAGATGGTCGTCTAAGATTGATTGGAATAAATCGCTACATGACGGTGTGGTAGCAATTAATGATTCTGTTCAAGCTTCTACTGACAAGGCTATTGCGATCAAGTCATATGTTGCTGATTATAAAAAAGTAAAATCTGGTAACGGTCTAAATATAGTTACTTATCAAAAATATGAGTAAACTGTAAAATTAGGGTGGGAATACCAGGGAA
>CAYFHZ010000050.1:0-11539 GCA_964342535.1 uncultured Bacteriovoracaceae bacterium
GTCATTTTTTATCATGATATTGATGCCTCTTTGATTATTGACGGCTTAAAAAATATCTCACTGCCGGGTGAAATTGTAACATCTGAGGAAGTTCAAGAAGAAGATGTTCCAGAGTGCGGTCCTAGCGTCGAAGCGAAAACGCTAAAATACCTTCTTGCTATAAATTTCACGATGTTTATTATCGAAATACTTATTGGTATTTATGCCGAATCAACTGGGCTAATGGCAGATGGCCTAGATATGCTGGCTGACTCTTTTGTTTATGGTCTTAGTTTGTATGCTGTTGGAAAGAGTATCGCAGCCAAAAATAAAACGGCTTTCTTAAGTGGTATTATGCAAATTACCCTAGGCTTTCTGTGCCTTATAGAAGTTGGTCGAAAATTTTATTTTGGAAGTGAGCCTCTTTCAAACTTTATGATAATCGTTTCAATTGTTGCTCTAGTTGCGAATGTATGGTGTCTAGTACTTATCCATAAGCATAAAGATGGCGAAGTACATATGAAGGCAAGTTGGATATTTTCCGCTAATGATGTCATTGTAAATACAGGTGTTATTATATCTGGTTCTTTAGTTTACTTTTTCAAAACTAATATCCCTGACTTAATTATTGGTGGTCTTGTCTCACTTATTGTTATTAAGGGGGGATTAACAATTATCAAGCTCTCAAAGCCGCAAAAAGAGCAATCAAGGGAAAATCAAGATTGCTGTTCTGGTAAATGTAGCTAGATTGTATTGGTCACAAAGGTCGTATTTTGTGTTAGAACCTTCATTTTAATTAACAATTTCTTTTAACTTTATTTATCAATAACTAATTGATAACTTGACTCTGTACTATAGTACGGAGTGTATAATGTGGGATGGTACACTTAATGAAGTCTACGCAAGATTGACTGATGATGAATTAAAAGAAATGCCAGAAGATAAAGAGCCAGTTTTTTTAGTTTAAGAGAAATATATGGATTGTTGTTCAAATAATAAAAGCGATTCCAAGGCAATCAAAGTTGAAGGTCAACTTTGTTATTGCTTTAATTATACAGAGGAGCAATTTAGATCTGCGATTTCTAGTGGTACTGACCAAAAACTCGTTGAAGAGATCAAAAATAAGATGAAAGATCCGGGCTGTTTTTGTGAGACTTCTAATCCGTCGGGGAAATGTTGTTTAAAAGATATTTACAGTTTTATAAATTCACACTCTGAATAGTTGTCCTCATCAGTTGTTTGTAGGAAGATCTCTAAAAATAAAGAATACGGCCATAATCAAACATAATGAGGCGTAGAGAAAGTTTTTTGTGAGAGGCACTTTCATATAAGTAAGACAAAATATCGCAAACACCGTCATAGTAATTACTTCTTGAATTACTTTAAGTTGAGGAAGTGAAAAATACTGATGTCCAATTCTATTTCCCGGTACTTGAAAGCAATATTCAAAAAAAGCAATTCCCCAGCTTATAAGGATAACGATCCACAGTGGTTTAGTGGCCATGTTTTTTAAATGTCCATACCATGCTATAGTCATAAAAATATTTGAAATTAAAAGTAATCCAATTGGCTTAAACATTAACTTTCTCCGAATGTTAGCTATTATATAAAGTGATTTTAATTTTATTTCTAATGTTTGTCTTCAATCAAAAATACTGCTAAAATGGTAAAGCTACACAATCGGGTAGAGATTTTTTAAGAGGTGAAAAAGGAAGTGGTGGCTATTTTGGCTACACTTGGTATGGCAGCTTTAATAAAAACAAAAAGTTGTACTATTACCGGCACCTCCACCAGTTAAGAAGTAGATGCTAGCTCTTAGAAAGATAATCTTAGAAATTGCCGAAAAAGATGTAGACATCGATTTTATTGACGAAGCTCTAAAGTGGGGCGAACCAAGTTTCCTAACTAAATCCTCTGGTAGTACCTTGAGATTAGACTGGAAGGAAAAGTCAGCAAATCATATTAGTATTTTTGTTAATTGCCAGACGAAATTGATTTCTATGTTTAAAGAATTATACCCAAACGACTTTGAATATGTGGGTAATAGAGAATTAAGGTTTCCCTTAAAAGGGAAATATTCTAAGGTTAATCTTAAGAAATGTTTTGAGCTTGTGCTTAAATATAATTTAGTGAAAGATATTCTCTAAAAGGAAGAATATGAAGATACAAGCAGAATGTAAAATACCCGCATCCAAGTCAAAATGCTTTGAGGCATTTTCGGACCTTAATAACCTCTCAGATAAAGTAACAGCTATTACCCAAATTGAGCTATTAACTCCGGGGGAAATCGGAGTGGGCACGAAGTTCAAAGAAACGCGTGTCATGTTTGGGAAAGAGTCTAGTGAAGTTATGGATATAACTTTATTTGAACCTGATTCTCATATTCGAGAAGAAGCTCATTCAAGTGATATTCATTATATCTCTGATTGGAAATTCACTGAATCTGATGGGCAAACAACTGTCAGTATTACATTTAATGTTCAAGCTCAAACAATTATAGGTAAGTTGATGAGTCTTATGTTTCTGTTTATATCAGGGTCTTTGAAAAAAGCTTTTGAGAGAGATATGGAAGACATGAAAAAAGCTATCTGTGAAAAATAGGATTTGTAGTATTTTGTAATAATCTTAAATACATCTATAAATTTTAGAAAAGGAGTTTCGAGATGGGTTAACGTATAAAAAAATTACCAAATAAAAAATCAGATAATTATATAAGGCCATTAGTTAAAACAGTTAAATATTATTTTGGATGTAACATTAAACATCTAAAATCTATTTATAAGTTAGAAGTTCATTGACTATAAACCTAAAGTATTAGTATCATTAAATACATGTTTTTAAGAATCTTGTGCTTATTTACAATTTTTTCTTTTTTGAGTTCTTCCTTTTTAGAGCTTCAAGAGTTTGACTTAACTGACAAAGGACAAGTTGAAGTCGAAATATCTCAATTCGATTCCACAAGTGAAAATCTCGTTAGTGAAGAGCATTGTGATGATTGTAAAAATGATGGCTGTTCAGATTCAAGCGGAGGAGATTGCTGCAAAAACTTTTGCACATGTACTTCTCTATTATTTTCTAAGTGTAGAAATGAAATATTTTTAATTAGCAAAACATATTATACCAAGATTGAATGGCATTTTTATACAAATTACCGTTCACCTCTGCTCGATCCGGCTTTAAAACCACCACTCTTCTCTTAATTTAAATTTATCAACATCACGTTTATTAAATTTAATAGTAGCTTAGTTGATTATAAGCTACTTGGAGAATGTATGTTTCTTAAAAAAATCATAATTATTGGATTAGCAATTGTATTTACAATTGGATGCTCAAGTACAAGTGAGAAGAGCAAAAGTGAGAGAAATTATGGGTGATTTGACCGTTAATTTAAAGGTACTTTTAATATTTTTTTTGGCGATTTCTTTAGTAATTCCTAAGAGTTCAAAAGCTAAAGAAGTTATTCATGGAGTCCAAGGTAAGAATAAGCATATTCATGGACTTCATGAAGAGTGTCCGCTACCTAAAAATAAGATGGATATAATTGAGTGTGCACTGAGTTTTCATCCTAGTGTAAAAAGAGGGGGGCTTCTGATTGATTCACAGACTTTGCTTGAAGAGAAGGCTTCTCAAATCCCAAATCCAACTATTTCTGCTAGATATGTTAAGGGTGATAATGAGGGAGAGGAAGTTTCTGAGTTAGAGACGAATTTATTCTTCACAGTAGAGTTAGGGGACAAGCGAGGATCTAGAATAGAATTTGCACAAGCAAAGAAAAATGAAGCGATGGCAACAAATGATGCTGTTAAAGCCCAAATCAAGATTATTACCATTCTAAATATGCATCGTTTAAGGCAGGTTTTTGAGGAAAAGCAACGATTAGAAGAGACGATTTTAGCTTTTTCTAAGGTGATTCGTGAACTTAAGAAACTACCAAGATTATCGGCCGAGCAAGAGGCATCTTTAACCCTATTTGAAATAGCATTAGAAGAGACAAAAGTTAATGAATCAGAGCTTTTTGAAGAGATGAGAAAACTAGAACATTACTTTCACATATCAACCGGACATTCAGTTAAAGAGATTAAAGAATACTTACCTAATGCTCCCTCAAAATGGCCAATTATATCAGCTAAGAATACTGAAGCGGTCTCACCAGATATAAAAAAATTAAAATCACTAGCTGATTTAGCTCAAAAAGAGTTAGAGATTCAAGAGTCTGAAGCATGGCCAGATTTAAAAATAGGGCCATCTTTTTCAATTGAAAAAGATGGAGCCGTGGAGAATAAGATGGTTGGGATTAATATTCAGATACCAATTCCTTTATTTCAAGTAAATGGAGGAGGAAAAGCGTATGCTCGAAGTGAATTTATGAGGGCCAAAAAAAATGTTGCCTTATCTGTCGCTGAGGAAAATCATGAAAGGTATGAGCAGTTAAGAGTCTATGAAAGCTCCATAAATATTTTAAATAAGACAATGAAACAAGCTTTAATTGATAAAAAACATGATCGCATTGAAAAACTCTATCTAAGAGGAGTTGTTTCAAGTTCTGTTTTTTTAGACTCACTTAAACAAAAACTAAGCTATTTAAAAAATCGAAATCATCGAGAACTAACCGCAATAAGAGCACTTTGGAGTATTCATAAGTTCGATGGAAAAATTTTAGAGGAGAAAATATGAAATTTATAATGATATTAGTATTAGCATATTCAATACAAACTACTTTTGCTTCAGGTGAAACCGATTCGGGAACTACTGTTGAGATTAAAGAAGGTGGAGCTGTAACTGCTTTTAGTAAAGACGATGGTTTTAAACTATCAGGTAAGGCTATAAAAAATCTTGGAGTGGTTTTTACTACAGTTAAAGGTAAAGGGCCTTGGATAATCCCAAAATCTGCGATTGTAAGAATTAAGCATTCTACTGGAGTATATCGTAAGTGGGATGATTGGATCACAATGGTATTAGTTAAAATCCTTAGTCAAACAAAGGAGACAGTAACAATAAAGTCAGTTGATTTACAAGATCAAGACATGGTGGCCATAACTGCTGTTCAGTTTTTGAGAATGACAGAAGCTGATCTGAATTCAAATACAGTGGATGCCTGTTCTCATTAGAAAGGAAGTAAGGTTATGATTTCAAAATTAGTACGTTTTTCAATAGATAATAGATGGGTAGTCATTTTACTTACACTTTTGGTTGCTTTTGCGGGATGGGAAAGTTTTAAGCATCTACCGATAGATGCAGTTCCAGATATCACAAATGTACAAGTACAGGTTAATACTCAAGTTGAAGGGCGAGGCCCTGATGAAATAGAAAGGACAGTGACTTACCCTCTAGAGACTGCCTTAAATGGTGTTCCCGGAGTAACTCAAGTTCGCTCTATTACTCGTTATGGTCTTTCACAAGTTACAGTTGTCTTTGAAGACGATATGGATATTTATAAAGCGAGGCAACTTGTATCAGAAAGATTGCAGTCTATTTCTAATCAGCTTCCAAGTTTTGTCGAGCCTTTACTTGGCCCTGTTAGTACTGGGCTTGGTGAAATATTTCATTATGTCATAGAAGCTGAAGCTGTGGCAAAAGGTGAAGATCGTTTAAAGCAGCTAACTGAAATTAGAGCAATTCAAGATTGGTATGTGAAACCAAGACTTTTAACTATCAAAGGTGTTGCAGAAGTAAATACGATTGGAGGCTTTGAAAGACAGTATCATATAGAACCCGATCCAATTCTAATGGCAAAATACGGTCTTCATTTTGGTGATATTGAAAGAGCAATCGAAAAGGTGAATCAAAATGCTGGTGGTGGTTATATTGAACAAACAGCAGATCAGTTTATAGTTCAGGCCAGTGGTCTTTTTGAAACTCTAGAAAATATTAAAGACGTTCCAGTAAAAACATTAGGGAATATGAAAATTATTTCTATTTCTGATATTGCAAAGGTTGGACTTGGAAAAGAATTAAGAACAGGCGCAGCGTTATACAATGGACGTGAAGTGGTTGTTGGAACAGTTCTTATGCTTCTCGGGGAGAATTCAAGGGAAGTAAGCTTGCGAGTTGCGCAGCAGATTGAAAAAATAAAGAAGGGGCTTCCTAATGGTTATCATATCGAAACACTATATAACCGATCAGACTTAGTTAATGAAACCTTAGGAACTGTTAAGCATAATCTAATTACCGGAGCAGCGCTTGTTATCATTATTCTATTTTTACTTGTAGGAAATCTTAGAGCGGCGCTTATTACGGCCATTGTCATTCCCATATCTTTACTTATGACATTTATATTGATGCGAAAATATGGGATTTCAGGAAACCTAGTAAGTTTAGGTGCACTTGACTTTGGTATTATAGTTGATGGGGCAGTTATAGTTTTAGATAATTGTGTAAGGCATATCCAAGATAGAACTAAGGGACTTGGAAGAAAACTTACGTCAATCGAAATTAAAAATACGATTCATGAAGCAACTATGGAAATTCGAAAATCAGCTGGTTTTGGTGAATTAATTATAGTTGTCGTTTTCCTTCCGGTTTTCGCCTTTGTAGGAATTGAAGGGAAGATGTTTATTCCCATGGCCGCAACATTTATATTTGCTCTGATATCTGCATTAATTCTTTCTTTTACTTTTGTTCCAGCCCTTGGGACTTTGCTTTTGAGAGGGAATGTAGAAGATAAAGAACCATTTTTAATGAGATGGTTAGAAAAAATTTATTCTCCAGCTTTAAATTTCTCACTAAAGGCAAAACGTTTAATTATAGGACTTGCAATATCAGCGGTAGTCCTCG
The DNA here is from genome assembly GCA_964342535.1 of uncultured Bacteriovoracaceae bacterium. Lineage (GTDB taxonomy): Bacteria > Bdellovibrionota > Bacteriovoracia > Bacteriovoracales > Bacteriovoracaceae. Next base: position 6,754 of record CAYFHZ010000050.1, read on the forward strand.
GAGCTTTTCTTTTTACAAGGTTAGGTGGAGAGTTTCTTCCAACTCTGAATGAGGGATCAATTGCAGTGCAAATGATCCGTCCTGTTACTGTAGGGATAAACCATTCAGTGGCATTAGAGGAGAAGTCGCAAAATATAATCAAAAACATTCCTGAAGTTGGCCATATCTTTAGCCGTATTGGAACAGCTGAAATATCTATGGACCCTATGGGACCTAATATTTCAGATAGCTATATTATGCTCAAGCCAAATATAAAGAGGTCAAAAGAAGAAGTTGTCGCAGAAATAGTAAAAGAGCTTGAGGCAACAACTCCGGGGCAAAGAATCCTTGTCTCTCAACCAATTCAGTTGCGATTTAATGAACTTATGGAAGGAACAAGGTCTGACGTCTCGCTTAAGGTTTTTGGAGAAGATCAAGATGTCTTAACAGAAGAAGCTGAAAAAATTGTTGCCGTTATTCAAAAGATTAAAGGGGCAGGAGATGTTGAATTAGAAGCTAAAGGAAAGATGACTGTTCTTGAAATAAAACCAAAGTACAAAGTACTAAAAAGTTTAGGGATATCGGCATCTGAAGTCTTAGAGACAATTGGTATTGCCATTGGTGGTGATCAAGTTGGTATCTTCTATGAAGGGATGAGGAGATTTCCAATCATAGTGCGACTTGGTAGTGAGCTGCGTGAAGACATAGAGGAAATAAAGAAACTTCCAGTTGGATTAACAGGTGGTTCTACAATTCCATTGAATGAAGTCGCAGAAGTTCACTTTAAAGAGAATTATAGTTCATTTAGCCGTGAGGAAACAAAAAGAAGAATTGCAGTTCTTATTAATCCTAGAGGAAGGGATACAGAATCCTTTATTAGTGAAGCTCAAAAAGCTGTAGATGAGCAAATTAAACTTCCACCAGGTTACTATATGGAGTGGGGAGGAAACTTCAAAAATTTAAATGAAGCAAAAAGTAGGCTTTCAGTTTTAGCTCCACTAGCATTAATTTTTGTTCTCATTATGATCTATGCTGCTTTTAAAAATATATATGAAACCCTTCTGATTTTTCTTTGTGTGCCCTTTGCTCTCGTTGGTGGAGTACTGGCCTTAATGATTAAGGGGATTCCTTTTAGCGTATCAGCAGGAGTTGGCTTTATAGCCCTTTCTGGAATTGCTGTATTAAACGGCGTCGTTCTTGTAAACAATTTTAATAATCTAAGAGATAAAGGGAAAATGGGATCTGAAGTTATTAAAAAAGGTGCTCTTCTACGTTTGAGGCCTGTTATGATGACTGCTCTTACCGATATTCTTGGTTTTTTGCCAATGGCAATTGCCACAGGGCTTGGTGCTGAAGTTCAAAGACCTCTTGCCACAGTTATTATCGGCGGGATTATCTCATCAACAATATTAACTCTAATTATATTGCCAGTTTTTTATTCAAGTTTAGAAAAATGGATTTTAAAAATTAATAAAAATAATTCATAAACCGGAGGATTAATTATGAAAATGACAATGATTTTTACACTTTTACTTGGATGTTTATTTTCAACATATTCATTTGCTGAAGATGAAGTAAACAAAATGATTAACAAGAAAGAATCAAATCAATCAACAGAAAAGAAAAGTCGAAGAAAGAAAGTACAAATGTGTCATGAGTGTGGAAAACCTGAAACTGAATGTGAGTGTGAAGGTGAAGAGCATGGTGTAAAAGATGAGCATCATGATGAAGAGAAAGAAAAATAGAAATTAAATGTTTAAATTTCAGACAAGCTTATTTAAAACGTAAATCTTAAATTCTTAATGAGCTTGTCTGATATTTCTTTAGTCGATATTATACTTGAATAAAAGATTTACCTCCAATGTTGATCTTCTAAAAATTACGCAGCCATTAAATCTCTAAGACCTAAATTTCCACTTCTTTTCCATCTTGTTTTAGTCTTATGAATTTGCTTTATAATTGCTAAATGAGACTTCTCAAGAGATTTCTTAGGGTTTTCATCTGTTTTAATGGCAAGGAATTCTTTTTTCTGTGGTGCTTTTACTCTAATGAGTGATTTGAAAAGACCTTTTTTACCCTTTTCAACTTTAACATCCACTCTATAAGCATGAGGGAATGAGTTTAAAATATGGCATTTGACTTTGTATATCTCACTTCTATTATATTTTTTAGACTTCATTAATTAATCCTCCTTTAAAATTAACAAGCTTCCCAAAACGTTCTGGAATTTTGATTGTATTGATGTAAAGCATATTCTTTTGGAATTGAAAGTGAATATTCTTCATTCCAGAGACCTGCTTCAATTGGTTTTACTAAGTTTATTGCAGGTGAGGTCGGCCCTGTTAGCTCTTTGATGCTTTTGAGTTTAATATATTTATTACCCTCTTCATCTAATCTAACTCTACCTACAGCGATAACTCGTTTGTTTAAAAGTTTTGTAAGTTTTCTTTTGTTTTGAAAGTTTTCAATAATTACGTCTTCTTCTTCCTCTGAATAAATGGAAAACTGCTGTATTCTTCCATTTTTATCCCAGCGAATTGGGTTTATAGTTCCGATAATAGATTTTTCCTTTTCTATTTTTGAGTTGATATAGAATGTGTCGTTCCAAAATTTTTTCATAAAGCATAACCTCCTGTTAATTGCTCTTGGGCGTTTGAGATAGTTGGACTAAAGCATTTGTCTAAAAATCTCGTTTTTTTCCATTGGATAAGTTGTTTGTCTACGTCTTCTTCAAGTGATTTGTAGACTTCCAATGGGTTTTGGCCTTTTGTTTTTGAGTAGAACTTTCTACCTGCACCACTAATAGTAAGCTCCCCAAAAATTTGAGTTTCTTCATTAGTAAACTTGAGATTAATGGATGAGATTGCAGGCGCTCTTTGTTCGAGAGATTCGAGCCTCGCCTTAATCCTTGAGTTTTCTTCTGGAATCAACTTCATACCGACTTCATCTATAGTGAAGCTTTCTTTAAAGTGTGAATCCAGATAAGATGAAAGTGTTTTCATAATACCTCCTTGATAAACACTAAAAGTCGATGCCAGCTCAATCGAGCAGAACATCAGTTTAGTCAATATCTAGGTTTTAAACTCAGGTTATGAGAGGAGGCCGATACATCATGGCCCTTCCTTCTTCAGCAACCTAAGAGCAAAACCTAAATTGTTGAAAAAAGATGGAACAATCACCATCACTTATAAATTTAATATCACTAAAAAAAACGTCAAGGGTAAAAAAATATTTTTTTATAATCTTGACAACATTTTTTTTAATATCATTTTTAAAACTGAAAGACGTAACTGCCTGATGTCTACAGGATTGATAGTTAAATAGAATTGAGACAGTTGCATTTTTTGATAGCAAACTTCAACTATTTTTCATCATGAATGAGCCGCGATGCAGTTGCAAAGATAACTTTATCAAGGAGGTAATGATGAAAAAGAGCTTTTCACAATTAATTGTTCTATTTCTTGCTACCTTAATACTTACTGGCAGTAAGACGGTAGCAACGGATGTACCGTTACGACCCATTGAACTTGAAAACGAAAAAGTGCGTATGGCCTGGAGTTCAATGATTTATTCGGATGGCATGTTATGTAAAAACGAGGATTTTAAATTTCCAATGTTATCAACGATGAGTTCATCAAAGGTTTGTACTTATGAAGAACAGTCTAAAAATGAATACTCGTATTTAAGTGATGTTTTATTTAATAGAGAAATGAATTTAACAAATTAACTAGGAGGATGAAAATGTTTAAAACAACTGTATTACCTATGAGAAATTTTCACATTAGACCAGCATTTTGGGGTGTTGATCGTGACTTAAAAGAGGTTATGGATAGTATTGAAAATGTTTGGGAAGGAATTGGAACTTCTGGTATGGCATCTGATTTTAAAGAGACAGAGCAAGCATATTTTATGAGTGTAGATATGCCAGGTGTAAACAAAAGTAGTCTCGATATTCAAGTTGAAGGAGAGCAACTATTAATCAATGCAACTCGAAAGCGTGGCTTGATAGATGGTGAAGAGAACAAGCAAAAGATTTCTCAAACTGTATTGATTCCTAAAATGGTTGATAAAGAGAAGGTTCAAGCACATTGTGAGGATGGTGTTCTATATTTAGCACTTCCTAAACTTGAAAAAGCAAAACCAAAGAAAATTGAAATTTCTGAGGGATTTAAGAACTCAACATGGAGCAACTTATTAAGCAATGATAAAGAAAGTAAAGATGAAATTGCTTAAATACGCTAAAATTGTCACATAAATACTTTTATAATGAGGGGAGTCTGCCCCTCACTATACAACTGACTTGCAAGGTCGGCTAAAAAGAATCACAAAAAATTTTTTTTCTAAACCTTGACATCAAAACACACGATATCATCTTTAACATAAGCAATTACTTTACCCTTTTTTCGGGCATTTAAGCCCTGATTAGAAGGAGATCAACTTGAGAAGAGAAGGTAACTTAATGACTTATTCACAGCATGGCCGTGCCTTCTTTTCAATCGAAAGGAGGATTTACCATGATAGGCCCAAGCAGTGAACTCACTAGAATAAACGACTCAATTAAATTATTTGGAATTTCACCCACCGAAATTGAAAGAGAGAATCTTTTAAAGATGTGGGATGAGCTTACATCCATTCTTCCAGTAAAATCTAATATCTCAATAAACTTTTTTAAAGATGGAGAAACATATCATGGCGAAGCCGTGTTGGGGTTTTTAAGTGTTTGCGTTTTATCACGCCAAACTTCTAAAGATTTGTCAGAACTATCTTTAAAAATGAAGACAGATATTATGAAGAAATTAAATAGAAG
>CAYFHZ010000051.1:0-8133 GCA_964342535.1 uncultured Bacteriovoracaceae bacterium
ATTCACCAAAATACTCATAATTTGGATATACTTTATACTGGGCTAAATTCTTAATATTTGTACTTTCTACCAGATACAAATCAGGTGCCAATTGCTTTTTATATGAAAACATCGCTTTTTCACCATGAGTTTTAACGATATATTCATTGGGTATTTGAACTCTAAAATTATTTCCAGGTAAAATTGGTAAAGCATTAGAGCTTAGTGATAAGAATAAAAAACTTATTCCTAAAAGATATTTCATATTTCCCTCCGTGGTTATGATAAGTGAAAATATTTTTTCACTCCCACGCAGAAACGTCTAATAACATCTTCTAACACTTCATACCTGACTAAAGGACTATAGTGAGAATCCTTTCAATGGATTCTTTAAACCTTTTAATACATTCTTTTTAGCATTCTTTTCTGCATTCTTTTTTTCTGACTCTATCTTAGCTTTTGCTTCTTCCATTTGTTTTTTTCCTGAGTCAATCTGAGATTGAACGGAAGATTTTAATCCCGCGATTTGAGAATCAACTTGCCCTTTAGTTTGAGCAATAGAAGCTTCAATTTCTTTACGTATTTTTTGTTGAGCTTCATCTATTTTAGCTTGTATAACTCCACGAACAGATCTTTCTATAGCACTCGCTAGATTTGATTTTATTTCAAATGCAAGCGATTCCCACTTTCCTTTCACTTTCGCATCTAAAGTAAGCTTTTTTGTCTTCGCTGTTACATCATTTAAAACTTCTGCTAAAACTTTATTCTTAGCTTCTGTTTTATAGTCAATTGAGTGAAATGTATTATCAATTGTCATATTGAGGTCTTCTGAAGTGAATGATCCCTGGAAAAGAGAAGTTCCTTTTGATTTTTTCAAAACAAATGTAGCATCTGCTCCCTTTGACAATGCTTTATCATAGACCATAAATTCACCAACACTACCATTGAAATGAGAGATGAGATTTTCTTTATAATCAATATTCATTTTAAACTTTAAATTCTTAATTTCTTGAGGAGGGAAATCAGCATCAATCTCAATAATTGCTTGTTTATTTATCATTTTTTGATTTGTTGAAAAATCTTTCAGTTCTCCTTTAACATTTCCTTGAGCGTTTTCTGAACTGATCTTGGCCAATTTCAACCAAAACTGAGGATAACTTTTTGGAGTTCCAAATTTATAATTAACACCTTCTCCACGAGGAATCTTTTCCTCTTCTACCTTTTCTTTTTTAGGAGGCATATATTTTTGAACTTTTTGCTGATAAGTTTTTACTTGCGCTACTCGATCAACAATTTCTGGTCCAAATAAAACTTTCGCAATGGATGCTTGATCAAGAGTTGGTAAATTCATACGTTTTTTTACTGCAGCAATATCTTTACTTATAAGTGCTTCTGCCTCTTTGTATGATTTATCAATTTCTTTAATACTTTGATTAAAAGTTTTATTTAATTCATCATATTTTTTAAATGTCGCACTAATGTCTTTATTAAGTTTATCAGCTTCCTTTAATGCATTTGGTAGTTTGGCGATATTATTAAAATCTTTTTTTATCTGATTAAATCTATTTTCAAAGTCTTTAAAATCTTTATCTGAGGGTAAATTACCTAGTTGTCTTGTTAAATTTGTCTTTTTCTCATCAATCTCTTTTTTTAACTGCTCAAAACGAACTTTACTTTCAAGTTTTGCCGTCATATCACCTGTTACGTCACCAGTACTTCCCCCTGCCAATACACCAGCAACATCTCCAAAAACATTACCTTTAAACTCTTCCTTTGTATTTGAAAGAATCTCTTTTGCTTTAACTTCTGCCTCTGAAGCCTGTTCTTCTTCTAGATAAAGTTTACCAGGTTTTTTTCTTTCGGTATTAACTTTGATATCGGATACTTCAGCCAAATTAACGACCGCTTTAGCTCGCAAAAGAGCGTCCCAACTCATAATAAACTCAATCTTACCTATTTCAAGTGTATTAAATTTCGGTTCACTCGGATTAGTAACTTGGATACCTTTTACAGTAAACCTTAATTCTTTAAAACTGGAATCAACTGTTTGCACATCAACTTGAGCTGTATTAAGTCTTGATCCAACAATTTCCATGATATTTTTAACTGTACTATCCAGAAAAAAAATATTGAACAAAATGATCCCACCTATAATCAGTACTAATGGAATCACTGCACTCGTACGAATAGGGCCAACTTTTTTTACTTTTTTCTCTTTTGTTTCAGTCATAATTTATCCGTATAACTCATCATATTTAACATACCATTTATAAAAACTTGTCGCTTTTACAGCCTTCCAAAATTTAGAATTTTCAAAACGAGAAACAACTTTTTCTCTATACTTCTTTATAAGCAGTCTTGTTCCAAAAAAAACAAATGGAAATGCAAGAATTGAAACGACCCCAGCCCCCATAACAAGGCTATTATAAAACTTAGTAAATGGAATAATAGGCATATTATAAAGAGTTGTATAAAGACTTTTTAAACCTTCTAACTCAAGCATAAAACGTCCAACAGAGTTGAGAAATGGGTCAAAAATATAAGCTATCAGTGCAAAGAAAAAAGCCGTTGTGAAAGCAGCTCCTGCCTGTATTCTAAAAAGTAGTATTACAATAAAAACAAGTAATGTTTGTGGGGAAAAAGATGGAGCAAAACCTAGTATTAAGCCACACGCAACACCTGCAGCAATTTGGTTTTCACCTTTATCGGAGTTAAGTAATTTTAAAATAGCAAAAAGCTGTTTTAATATTATTGTCATAGTATCCTCTTATTTCTAGATTGATTTTCCAACGGCATAATAAGTAAACCCGTCTGCTAAAACTTTTTGAGTTTTATATAAATTACGTCCATCAAACAGAATCGGTGTTTTTAATCTCTTCTTTATTTCTTCAAAGTCAGGAGCTCTAAATTCCTTCCACTCAGTTAAGACACATAGAGCATCTGCATCATTTAAGGCATCATACTTGTTTTCAATTTTCTTAGCATTCCATCTTTCTTTTTGCGAAAGTACTTCAAAATGATTTGCGGCTTCAGGATCATAAAAATTAACCTCTGCACCACTTTTAACTAGAGATTCAACAATATACTGTGCAGGAGTCTCTCGAATATCATCAGTATTTGCTTTAAAGGCGGTTCCCCAAATCGCAATTTTCTTACCTTTAAGCTCACCAAAATGTTTTTTCATTTTATCAAACATATAAAGTTTTTGTTCACTATTAACTTCTTCTGTTGCTGAAACTATTTTAAAATCAAGCCCCAGTTCTTTAGCTTTATAAATAAGTGCTTTCACGTCTTTAGGAAAACAAGAACCTCCATAGCCTGGACCAGGGTAAAGAAATTGAGTCCCTATTCTAGAATCTGTAGATATACCATATCTGACTTCTTCTACATCGGCCCCTGTAAGATCGCAAAGCCTAGCGATTTCGTTCATGAAAGAAATTTTGGTGGCAAGAAAACAATTAGCAGCATATTTTACAACCTCAGCTGAAAGATTACTTGTCCTAATTGTACGCTTTACCTGTCGATTGAAGGGTTCATACATCTCTTCCATTATTTTATAAGCATAGTCGCTATCAGTTCCTAGGATGACCCTTTCAGGTTTCATAAAGTCATTTACAGCAGACCCTTCTTTTAAGAATTCTGGATTATTTACAACATAAAAGTTTTTAGATGTTTTTTCAGATAAATATTTTCTAACAGCGACCCCTGTACCAATTGGAACCGTAGACTTTAGAACAATAATCAATTCATCCTCAATATATGGAACTAAAGAATCAAGAGCTGAATACAAATAACTAAGATCTGCATTTCCATCGTCTCCGGATGGAGTTCCAACGGCCATGAAAACGGCAACTGCTTCCTTAATTGATTCATAACTTGTAGAGAATTGAATTCTCTTATCATCAATATTTGATCTCATCAGTGGTTCAAGACCTGGTTCAAATATAGGACTATGCCCATCTTTCATTTTTTGGACTTTATTCTCATCAATATCGATACAAGTAACTGTATTTCCCATTTCCGCAAAACAAACACCTGTCACTAGGCCAACATAACCAGTTCCAATAACTGATATCTTCATAAATACACCTCATTTTTCAAACCCTAAAATTCTAACATAAAAAGGATCATTTGGAATGTCTTCACCTCTGAAATTATACAATTAATTGTTGAATAAATAGCTAAGAAGTCATTATAATCTAATCAACGAAGTTAAAGGAATAACATGTCGCAAAACAAAAACCGTAAATCTCTTTATGAAATCATTTTCACAGTAGCAATACCAGTCGTACTACTTAACAAATTAAGCTCTCAGTTTGAGCAAAATGGTCCCCTAATAGCCCTCATTGTCGCTCTTAGTTTTCCAGTTGGGTACTTCCTTTTTGATTTTATCAAAACAAGACATATTAGTGGGATTTCAATTTTAGGTTTTGTTAATATTTTACTCACGGGAGGATTTGCACTTTTTCAACTCAATAGTACATGGTTTGCCATTAAGGAAATGTCAATTCCTTTGGCCATTGCAATTGCAGTAGGGATATCCGCTTTTACTAAAAAACCTCTCATCTCTATGATACTTCATAACAAAGATATTATTGATACAGATCTAATTGAGCAAAAATTAGATGAACTAAACTCAAGAGAGCAGTACCAAATTGAACTGAAAACGTTAACTCTTTATTTTGCAGTTACTTTTCTTGTAAGTGCGGCACTCAACTACATTTTGGCCATAAACATTGTCACAGAGCTACCTACAGAACTAACAGAAACTGCTAAAATGCAAATGAGAAATGAACAAATTGCAGATATGACTTGGAAGAGTTATATCGTGATTCTTATTCCAAGCTTTGCAATGATGGGATTTGTACTCTATAAGGCAAATAATGTTCTAAAAAAATGTACAACTCTTAGCCTTGAAGAAATAGTTAGAAAGTAATCTTCTATTAATTAGAACTCACATTCACCAGTAAAGATATACATTTCTCTTAGTTTGATCTTTGAGGTCTCAGTTATTATACCGGCTTTATATAATGTTATCATTGAACATTTATATTCAGATAATTCAATAGTTTCACTAACAAATTGCTTTTTCTCACTATTAAATGGAATATACATACCATAACCATCAAACGTATCAATGTTAATATAGTCAGCAGTTCGCACAATTGAGTCGATTACATCAGGCTGATCTTCAAAAAAACTTATTTTATTGGAGCAATTCGAAGCGGCACGATTTCTAACTACTGGGACTTTAAACTCAGTAAAAGCAATGGAAAGGTTTAGAGCAGGATCTAATGCAAATATTGAATCATAAATAATTGCACATTTTACATTTAAATCTTGAGTTAAACTTTGTGGTAAATACTCAGAAACATTGCTATTTGATCCCCCACTATGACTTGTATACTTAATACAAGAAACTAAAATAGTAGAAAGAAATATAAAATTAAAAAACTTCATTACTTCCTCCCTTACTCTTGATCACAGTCACCGATAAAAGCAATTTTTAACCTCGTAGAAAGGCTTGATTCTGTTATATTTCCGTCAAGAAACATTCTCATATCACATGTAAACTCTTGTCCATTAACATCATAAGAGTAGCCTGCTGCACTTTCATCATGAAAAGTGTTGTTTTGAATAGTATAAATCTCAGGATCACTACTTTCATCATCTACAAAAATAATTTCATTCTCAGCTCTTTCAACTTTGAAAAGATTAGAAATATTTTCAACTTCATTACTTTCACAACTTGAAGAAACAATTTTACTATTTACTTCCACATTATTAATAATAAAATCCTGTGTTCCATTAACACTTGAAATATCAAAACTTGAATCGATAACAACTGCACATTTTAAATCTGGGTTGCTCGCTATATCCTGAGGTAAATAAGAATTAGGTGAATTTGAAGGGCCACTGCTTGAACTTCCCCCTCCATTATCATTACAGGCAGTTGTAATAACTAAAAAGATACTCAAAAAAAGACTTTTCATATTCTCTCCAAATTTGATTAAACCAAGTGAAAAATGTCAGTAATGTTTGAACTTGTATACAGAAGTGTAATTTTTTTACTAGAAATCAGAACAATTCATATCATTTAAGAAAATTTTAGCCCCCAATTTAAGAAAAAAGGGGGCCATATATCACACTATCTAAAAGTAGATCTTTCAATTGAATCAAAGTTACAAACACCTATGATTCCTGTAACCGTTGAAATTTTAATGATTGAGTTAATTGGATCAACAGTTCCTGTCGAAACAGATTTTATAACACAGTCATTAGTTAATTGCTCAGTTTGCAGTGGATAAGCAAAAGAATTATCATTAAGTGTTGTCGAAACAATTTCACTATCATATTCAAACTGGTAATAGATTTGATTATTATCTTTACCAATTAGATAGAGATCAGCATATAACTCCCCTTCAGCTAAAATATCAGGGCATGTTGATTTTGTAACAGTATTCAAAAATCTAAGATTATATACAGCAAAAAAATCATCTTCCATGTTTACACCCTCTAGATCAAGAACAATCTCTTCATGAAATGCACACTTTAAATTTGGATCATTTGTTATAGATGATGGTCCTTGACCATTACCTTGACCACCATTTGCTAAATCACTGTCTCCACTACTGCTAGACTCACAAGAAATAAACCCAAATAAGATAAAAATCATTAATAATAATTTCATACACTCCCCCTCTGTTAAAATATTATTACAGATTATGGGAAGGCAATTGACTAGACTAGCCGCACAATCTCTAAAGCATAAGAAGAGTACAATTATTGGTAGAAAATTCTGGCAAGAGATAGATAAAATTTCGTTTTCGATCAAGAAGAATATCGCTTTCAAACAATTCTTTAGTCATAAGTTTTTTAAAGTCAGCTTTTGAAAAACTTTTATGTTCTTGTAAAAAAATTGACTCAATATCATTATATGTTATTTCAGTAGTGGCATTAAGTTCAATCACGAGATAAAAGAGACCATCAAAATTTTTATTCTTAATAATTGCTTTGAGTAGATCTGTTTTAAACGATTTATTTCCCTTATCTTTTTTCATCATTTTATTATAAAATTGTGCAATAAGATAATCGTCAACATTATTATTGACGAGGTACTCTGGAAGTAAAAAAGTATTAATTTCACGTGGTGTTAATCTATCCAATTGTGAGCTATTATAATTTAAGTATTGAACATATGCATTTAAATCTTCACTTCTCTCAACAGGAGTTTTACTTTTAAGAACATCATGAATTTTTTTAATAAGTCTATCTTTGTACGTATCATCAAGATTACTACTTCTTGACCAAAGAATCATATTTTTAATATCATCACTCTTATAACTATAACCTGCTTTTTCAAGGACCTCAAACTCTGATAGCCAAGTTATTTCCGGAATATCATAAACGTAAGTATTTTTCATTGTAAAAAGAAACTTTTTTATCTCATCTGGTTCAATATTATTCTTCAACAAGATTTTAGCGTTTAAAAGCTTCTCAAGTTCCAAAGGCTTCATATAACTTCCTAAACTCTCTGAACTCATAAACTTTTGGAGAAGATAATTGTAATACTCTGTTCTTTCTTTCGCCGACTTATTTGAAAGTGCTTTTTGAATTTTAGCAACAAGTTTATCTGAATCTTCTTTTTCAATATTACTACTTCGACTCCAGATCATAAAACTGAAAAGATCTTCATTAGCATACTTATAGCCTGCTTTCTCGAGAACTTCAAACTCTGGAAGCCAAGTTATTTCCGGTATATCATAAACGTAAGTATTTCTCATTTTAAAAAGAAACTTTTTTATCTCATCTAGTTCAATATTATTATTCAGCAAGATTTCAGCGTTTAAAAGCTTCTCTAATTCCAGAGGTTTCATATAACTTCGAATATTATCTGAATTCATAAACTGATTTATAAGATAATTGTAAAATTCTGTTCTTTTTTTCGCCGACAAACTTGAAAGTTCTTTTTGAACTTTAGCAACAAGCTTATCTGAATCTTCTCTTTCAATATTACTACTTCGACTCCAGATCATAAAACTGAAAAGATCTTCATCTGTATACTTATGGCCTGCTTTCTCGAGGACTTCGAATCCTGAAAGCCAAGTTATTTCCGGTATATCATAAACGTAAGTATTTCTCATTTTAAAAAGA
>CAYFHZ010000051.1:8233-11452 GCA_964342535.1 uncultured Bacteriovoracaceae bacterium
TCTCATCTAGTTCAATATTATTATTCAGCAAGATTTCAGCGTTTAAAAGCTTCTCAATCTCCAAAGGCTTCATATAACTTCGAATATTTTCTGAATTCATAAAGCGATTTATAAGATAATTGTAAAATTCTGTTCTTTCTTCAGCCGACTTACTTAAAAGTACTTTTTGAATTTTTTCAACAATCTTACTCCTCTCATCTATTTCGAGATTAGAACTACGTGTCCAACTGATTAAATCTAGAATTTTCTCATTACTGAATTGAAAATTTATTGAATAAAAAACAGAAAATTCATTTAACAAGTATGCTTCACTTAAATAAGTGGTATAAGTTTTTTTTACTGCGAATAATAATTTCTCTATTTTTTCATTTGAAATCTTCAACTCAATAAGCATTTGTGTTTTTAGAAAAAGTTCATAAAAAGGAACTGTTAAACTTTCCTTTTTAGCAGTACTTGATATTAAAATATCAATATATTTATCAATTACTGCTTTCTTAGTGCTTACATCAACTTTGTCTAGAAAGGGCTTTACAAGATCAAGGTACTTTTCCTGCTTAACTCCAGCAAAAGAGCCACTATTTCCAGTCTCTAAGATATCAAGTAACATATCGTAGGATTTTTTACCTTTTAAACTGAATACTTTCCCTCCGTCCTCAAGAATCGCATCTTTAAGTGGTGTATTATCTGAGTTTACAAATATATAATTATAAAAGTTTAAAATATCTGCATCACTCATACCAATAATTTTATATATTTTGGGATTTAGTAAAACTCCATAATGATAAGGCCTTAAATTATCCAGCTTACTTCTTGATAGAACATTTTTACTTAAAAGTTCATTCATAAGCACTGAAAGATCATCTTTTGATAAAGTTAAAAAACTTTTAACGAGATAATTATTTAATTTAGAACCTGGTTCTTCATCTAAATACTCAGTAAATAATAAATAAAAATTTTTCAAATTATTCTGATCTAATTTAATATCACTTTTAATAAATTCCTCTACTAGAAGATACTTTGTACTCGAGCTGACTTGTGAAATCGAACTAAAAAAGAATTCATTGTAAAATGGATCTTGATCTTGAAAATTATGGACAACAAATCTAACAATGGCCTTAACTTGATTTTCATTAAGACTATTATTATGAAATGCTATTTTAAGACCATTTCTAAAGTGAGTATTAGTTCTTATCTTTTCAAGTTCTGGCCCTTTTGCTTCAGTGATCGTTTTTATAGCGAAATATTTATTAAATGTAGACTTTGTATTTTCATCAGAATATTCATTAATTTTCTCAATTAGCTCTGAGAGTTCATCAAAATTATCAATACCATCAATTATTCGTTCTACAAATTTTTCATCAACACTTTGAAAGAAATTTAAATCAAGAAGGTCTTCTAAGTATTGTTTTTTGAAATCTTTATCATCTATATACTTAAAAACTGATATGACTCCTTCTGCATCTGCATACCTCCAACTTTTATCAAAAATGGTGTCAAAAAAATCAGTAAACTTCCTCTCTTTTATTAAATCACCTTGTATATCAGTAAGTCCTTCGACATCGAATTTACCAAATTGTTGCATTCCAGATAGTAAATTATCTAATTCTTTTAACTTTGAATAATTAGGTGGACGATTTTCCGCATTAGCATAGAGAAGTTCTGTAATCATGGCCCTTCTCAATTTGTTATAAGCTGCTTTTGTTTGAACAAGCATGTTTTTATAAAATTGAGGAGATTTTGTAATATCAAAATCTCCTAATAGATGCATTGGAACATCAACTCCTTGTTGTAGGTTTACCATGTAAAAATATGCCCTACTTCCTCTACCATTTAAATCTTTTTTAAAGTGAACACTTATCAAATCCTGAAGCATTTCAACAGAGTAACCGGTTTCAAAATGTGCCGATTTACCATAGTAACGCTTAAATACATCAGTAAGAAGTTCATCCATAAGCTGTGCATTTAGTCTATTACGAAGGGTCTTATTTTGGTCTCCTGCTAAATCTTTTGCATAATTAAGTTCACTTAATTTTTTAAATAGTTGAGCACTTATCCTCCCCTCTAAGTTTTTATAGTGAGCAACATCTGGATAGAAGTACTCCACAAGAAAATCACTTGAGCCTGGAATTTGTTGAAAATGCACTTCTAGGTATGGGTTTTTAACCATTGTTGCTAAGTCTGAAGCGGTTGCAATGAAACGGTTACCACTTGCGGTACCTCCTGCTCTAATTCCCTCTTGTCTCAATATATCTTGGTATGTTAAATGAGGATTCCCTTTGAGATCTCGATGAATTTGTGTCAAGACATTTTCTTTTTGATACTTAATCCACTCATCCATATCAAGTCCACTTGCACCAAAATTTGCTTCATTGACAACTTTCATATCAGCTTCGATATGACTTACATCTACAATTTGACTAAGTTCATACAAACTCGAGTTTACATCAACTTTGTTTAGCTTAACGAGTGAATTCAATATAATTTTTTTGTATAGGCTCCTAAAATTTTCATAATTTTCAGGCTCAAATTGTGACCACGGAGTTTCATATGCATTAGGGCCATAATCTTCATTAAAATACATTGAACGCCAAAATGATAAACCATCTTGATATTGTGATAAAAAATATAAACTATCAAATATATGCGCATCAGATGCCTGTCTTGCTCCACGCCAAAAATTCAAGTAAAAATCTAAGCTTTTTATGGCATCATCTTTAATGGGATTTACTCCATCAGCATTTGCTAGCCTAAAATTAGTTACAAACTCATGGTTATTAATGACCCACCAATCTCCGTCAATACTTCTAATAAGAGGAATATGTTTGGAAAGTTCAGTAATTTGATTATTATCTAGATTTATATTGAGTACCTTTCTAAAAATGTTTTGATCAGCTTGGTAAGTATTTTTTGGAACAACGAGGCTCATAAGAACTTGTCCAAAACTCTTAGAACTTGTAGGACTTTCTGCAACATAAAACCCTGGACCATAAGCCTGACGAGTATTAGATGGAGTACTCAGATAATCCATCTCTCCTTCTTCCATATAACCTTGCAGTCCCCACCTAACAGCGTTAGATAGACTAGTCCAATGGTGAAATTTTTTATCCTCTGTTGTTTTAGGAAGTTCTGCTCTCAATTGTGCCAACTGCTTATCTGTCACTATAAGCCCACCAATTTTAATATCAGCACATGTAAAAGATATGGTGGTTAAATAGATTA
>CAYFHZ010000052.1:0-11425 GCA_964342535.1 uncultured Bacteriovoracaceae bacterium
ATTCCACCTGTTTCTGTTTGCCACCAAGTATCAACGATAGGGCATTTACCCTTACCAATTTTTTCGTGATACCACTCCCAAGCTTCTTCGTTAATAGGTTCACCAACTGAACCTAATACTTTTAAACTTGAAAGATCTGCCTCTTCATGAAATTTTGCAGGCTTCGCTTCCAAAGCACGAATTGCTGTTGGAGCTGTATAGAAATGTGTGACTTTATATTTATCGATTACTTGCCAAAATCTTCCAGCATCAGGGTAAGTTGGAACTCCCTCGAAAATAACTTGAGAAACTCCATTACATAATGGCCCGTAAGTTATGTAAGAATGTCCCGTAATCCATCCGATATCTGCGGAACACCAATAAAGATCATCTTTTCCGACTTGAAATACATTTTTAAATGTTTCACTTGCCCAAAGCATATAACCAGCAATTGTGTGCTGAAGACCTTTTGGTTTTCCTGTTGATCCTGATGTATAAAGAATGAAAAGAGGATCTTCTGCATCCATGATAACTGCTTCACACTCTTTTGGAGCTTTATCTAAAAGTTCATTAAGCCATAAATCTCTTCCATCTTGCATATTAATATTTGCACCTGTTCTTTTTAATGTAAGAACCGTTTTTACGCCAGGGCATACATGTAAGGCTTCATCAGTTATTTCTTTTAGAGGGATTTTCTTATCCCCGCGATATGCTTCATCCATTGTAACAACGACATGGGAATGACAATCATTAATTCTTCCAGCGAGAGCTTTTGCAGAAAAACCTCCAAAAACGACAGAATGAATTGCTCCAATTCGAGCAGTTGCAAGAATACCAATCATTAGTTCCGGAACCATGGACATATAGAAGCAAACTCTATCACCTTTCGAGGTACCTTGTTCTTTTAATACATTGGCAAATTGATTTACTTTTTCTAATAACTCTTTATATGTGTAAGTGATTGAAGGCTCATTTGGATCGTTTGGCTCCCATATAATTGCAACTTTATCAGGTTGTGTTTTAACATGTCTATCTAGTGCGTTAATAGTAATATTAGTTTTTCCACCTTCGAACCACTTTATTTTTAGATCATTAAAATCTCCGGAAGAAACTTTATCCCATTTTTTTTCCCATTCATAAGTCTCAGCTCTTTCAGCCCAAAACTCATCTTGTTCCTTCAAGCTTTTTGCATGAGCATTTTTATAATCTTCAACACTCGCTATACGATGTTTCATCATGTACCTCCAATGTAAGTAACTAATTTTACTAATTTTTAGTGGCGATAGGCATTGATATTTGTTAAGTACAAAACTTAATTGAGTGATTTATTCATAATTACAAGAACTTGAGTGATAAAGTATTTTAACAATATTTAAATACTTTATTTCAGTTTAGATAAAACATAATACAGATTAGTAAAACTAGCCAAAGATTTTGGCCAAGTCATTAAAGTAAATCTGATATCTGATCCCAGAACCTAATTCGTGATCTAATAGCATCTTTTGCTATATGAGTTGCTTCTTGCCATTTCTCTTCATCATCACCGCACAGAAGATTGACCATTTTTATGGCCATCGGTCCGTGAGTTTCACCGTCAAGCTCTACATGTCGTGAGAGATAATAGTGAAAAAGTGGAGCTTGCTTTTCAGTGATATCCATTTTTTCAATAAGTGCTCTAAACATAGAAGGAATAATATTTTCACGACCAAAGCAAAAAGCAGATGCAGCAAGGTGAGGTTTATCATTTTCTATAAAAGAAAAAGTGGATTGAACCTGATCATGGACAAATTTTTTAACATCAATTTTTTGTAACCCTGATGAAAGCCCATTTTCTTTTATAATATCAATAAAATCATGTACGAAAGTCGTATTAATACCGACTTCACTCAT
The DNA here is from genome assembly GCA_964342535.1 of uncultured Bacteriovoracaceae bacterium. GTDB lineage: Bacteria > Bdellovibrionota > Bacteriovoracia > Bacteriovoracales > Bacteriovoracaceae. The sequence goes on from CAYFHZ010000052.1 coordinate 1,870, forward strand.
GGCATATGTATACATTTGAAAATGACTCATGACTTGTCCTGAAGGAAGGTGATCAGACTCTTCTTCTAAAACAATATCATTAATAAAATGAGCAAGTTCTGGATATTTAGGAGGAAACCATGGTACCGAGCTAGGAGCAAAAACATTTTGTAAAAACTTTACTAGGCTCATAAAATCCCACACTGCATACACATGATATGACATAAATATGTGAAGATCATTCATTGTTTTCACTTTTGAGTATAGTGGGTGATTATCTAGCTCTTTTCGCAGTGGAGCTATTTCGGATAATAGTTTCTCTAGTTTTTCATTCATATTTTATTTCGCTACAAAGTTACAAATTTTTCCAGGAATATAAATTTCTTTAACGATTGTTTTACCTTCGAGTTGTTTTGCAACTTTTTCATTTTCCTTTGCTAATTTTAAGAACTCGTCTTTAGATATATCAGCGGGCACATCAAGAGTGGCCCTTGTTTTTCCCATTACCTGAACGGCCATGGTGATGAGGTCATCTTTTGCCAGTTCTTCGTTGAAGGCTGGCCAATTTGCGTAGGCAAGGCTTTCATTATTTCCACAAATTTGCCACAGTTCTTCTGCCATATGGGGAGCTAAAGGAGAAACAAGTAATGAAAATAAAGTAGCTGTTTCTTTAGAAAATTTCTTCTCTTTTGCACAGTGATTGGTAAAGATCATGAGTGCAGATACAGCTGTGTTAAATTTCATTTCTTCAATATCAGTCGTTACTTTTTTGATTGTTTTGTGAAGAAGTTTTACCGTTTCATCGCTATCTTTTCCATGAAGAGAAGTATCAGCAAAAGTTCTGTAGGCTTTGGCCAAGAATCCAAATACTCCTTTTACTCCATTCATCGACCAAGGTTTAGTTTTTTCGAGTGGGCCCATAAACATTTCATAGACTCTTAAAGTATCAGCTCCATAATCTTTTACTACATCATCAGGGTTGATGACATTTCCACGGGACTTACTCATTTTTTCGCCATCTGTTCCTAAGATCATTCCTTGATTAACAAGTTTCTTGAAAGGCTCTTTAGTAGATACAAGACCTAAATCAAATAAAACTTTATGCCAAAAACGAGAATATAGAAGATGCATTACTGCATGCTCCATTCCTCCAATATAAAGATCTACTGGCATCCAGTATTTTTCTAAATCTTCTTCCCAAGGTTTTTGAGTATTTTTAGGATCAATATATCTCAAGTAATACCAACATGAACCAGCCCATTGTGGCATGGTATTTGTTTCTCTTCGGACTTTTTTACCACTAACAGGGTCTGTGAAATATAGCCATTCATCGATTGTAGCGAGAGGGGATTCTCCTGTTCCTGAAGGCTCGTACTTTTCAACTTCAGGTAAAGTGACAGGTAACTCACTTGGTTCTAGACATCTTACAACCTTGCCTGTTTCAGCGTCTTTTAAAATTGGAAATGGTTCTCCCCAATACCTTTGTCGAGAAAATAACCAATCTCTGAGTTTATAGTTAACCTTTTTTGTTCCAATATTTTTTTCTTCAAGATGCGTAATCATCTTTGAGATAGCAGATGACTTATCTAAACCATTTAAAAAATCAGAATTGATCAGATTTCCCTCTCCAGTATGGGCCGCTTCTATAATGTCTCCACCATCAAGAACTTGTTTGATTTCAAGATTAAATTCTTTTGCAAATTCATAATCTCTTTGATCATGAGCAGGTACCGCCATAATAGCGCCTGTTCCGTATGTTGATAGAACATAATCTGAAATCCATATAGGAAGCTTATTTCCATTCACTGGATTAATAGCATAGGCCCCTGTAAATACTCCAGTCTTATCCTTGGCAAGCTCAGTTCTCTCTAGGTCAGATTTTAAAGCAGCAGCTTTTTTATAAGCTTCTACTGCTTCTTTTGCTTCAGGAGTTGTAAAAATTTCTACAAGTTTATGCTCAGGTGCCATGACCATATAAGTCGCTCCAAACAATGTGTCTGGACGAGTTGTAAAGACTTCAATTTTTTCAGAGTGTCCTTCGACAGCAAAAGCCAACTCCGCACCTTCTGATCGGCCAATCCAGTTACGTTGCATTTCTTTAACCGATTCTGGCCAGTCAAGGTCTTCAAGGTCCTCTAACAGACGATCTGCATATTCAGTAATTTTTAACATCCATTGTTTCATGGGTTTTTGAATAACTGGGTGTCCACCTACCTCAGACTTTCCATCAACGACCTCTTCGTTAGCAAGAACTGTTTTTAATTCTGGACACCAATTAACATTCATCTCTGCTTCATAAGCGAGGCCTTTATTATAAAGTTGAACAAATATCCATTGTGTCCATTTAAAATAATCAACACTAGAGGTTATAACTTGTCTATTCCAGTCATATGAAAAGCCAAGCATTTTGAGTTGGTTCGTAAAGGTTTCAATATTTTTTTCTGTTGTAATTTGAGGATGAGTTCCCGTTTTAATTGCATAGTTTTCTGCAGGTAATCCAAAAGAATCAAATCCCATAGGATGAAGTACATTATATCCTTTCATTCTTTTATATCGGGCCATAATATCAGTTGCGGTATAACCTTCTGGGTGTCCAACATGTAGACCGGCCCCAGATGGGTACGGGAACATATCAAGGACATAGTACTTCGGTTTTGATTGATCTAAAGTTGTTTTAAATGTTTGATGTTCATCCCAAAAATTTTGCCACTTTTTCTCTATACTTGAAAACTGATATTCCATACTAAATAATTCCTTTAAAATACATGTTTGACAGGGCTTAGAACATATCAAACTTCCCCCTGTTTTTAAACATAAAATAAGCCATTTACTCTGCAAATATTAATAGAACATTAAGATTTATAAAACTCCACTAAAGAGCGACTAACATTTGTACCTTACTATATAGAGCGATGATACAATTTAAAATACTTTACTCAATCGGTACGTAGGAGAGATATGCTGTTTACAATTGGAAGTATAATTTTAGTGGGAATCATTTCTCAATGGATTGCTTGGAAACAAAAAATTCCGGTTATTATTTTACTTATTTTAAGTGGTTTTGTACTAGGCCCGTTATTAGGCGTTATTACACCGCAGCAGTATCTAGGGCAAGAAATGATTTTTGCGATAGTTGAATTATCTGTCGCGTTAATATTGTTTGATGGTGCATTGCAATTAAAGGTTTCAGAACTAAAACTCGTGTCATCTGGTCTGAAGCGAATCCTATCACTTGGAGTTGTCTTTCACTTTTTATTAATTTGTCTAGCTGCAAAGTTCTTAATGGATGTGTCTTGGGGGATATCTGCACTCTTGGCCGGAATTCTTATTGTAACTGGTCCAACTGTCATCATCCCTGCATTAAGAGAAGCTCAGATGAGTAGAAGAATTTCTCATTTTTTTAAATGGGAGGGAATCTTAACTGATCCAGTTGGAGCTATTATTGCAGTAGTCATTTATGATACAATGATTTTGAGTTCCCAAAATGAAGCTAGTCATGCATTTTTTGCCATTATTAAAATCCTTTTTATATCTCTTGTCGCGAGTTTTGGTTCAAGAGCAATTGTTCATTTCTCAATTAGAAAAGAACTTCTGCCTGAGTACTTACAAATACCTTTTGTCACATCCTTAGTCCTTATTTCTTTTGTATTCAGTAATCACATTCAACATGGATCTGGACTATTGACCGTTACTTTATTTGGTTTTCTACTTGGAAACTCAAAATTGGAACTTGTCTTTAATTTACGAACCTTCAAAGAAAATGTAACAACGATGAGTATAAGTTTTGTTTTTATTACTATTACAGCAAGTATTCCCTTGAGTGTTTTTTCAAATATTGGGTGGCCACAGTTTATATTTATTTTTTTGACATCTTTTTGTTTACGTCCCCTGGCCATTTTTATTGCGACTATCAAATCGAACATGGACCTAAAAGAGAGATTGTTAATTGGACTTTATGGCCCTCGAGGTATAGTGGCTGCCTCTGTGGCAGCAGTACTTAGCTCAGAAATGTTACAATTTGAAATAGGAGGAGGAGAACTTTTTCTACCTATCGTATTTCTAGTAATACTCACAACTGTAATTATCCATGGGATTATGTTAAAACCAATTGCTAAGCTCTTGGGCCAGCAAGGAAATGATAGTAATGGTGTTATATTTATCGGAACAATGCCATGGGTAAGTGATTTAGCTTTGAAGTTAAATAATCTTGGAGTCCCTGTGATGATTACATCGGCTTCATGGTATAAACTAGCTCCATTTAGAAAATTAGGGTTGAATTGCTTTTACGGACAAATTCTTGATCATCTTAACAGTGAAACATTAGATTTAAATGATTACTCCTTTCTTATGGCAATGAGTGAGAATGATTCTTTTAATTTACTTGCATGTGAAAGATTTGCTAAACATTTAGGACATAATAATGTTTATCATCTTAAGCAAAGTCGAAACTTCATACATGATACATACAATATTGATAAAAATTCTTACTGTATTTTTGTTAATGATTTAAAGTTAAGATATGAGAATATTATGCGCTATTATCAAAATGGATGGAGTTTTAAAGATACAAAGATTACAGAGGAATATTCTTATCAAGATTTTTTAAATGATAATGATCAAGCTATTCTCTTTATGAAAATTTCAGAAAATGGAAAAATGGTATTTGATTTAGCAAGAGATAATAATAAAGTTGAAACAGGTGATATCTTGATAAGCTTTGCACCTCAATATATTGATAAAACAATTGCAGCTTAAATATGAAAGAAGGCCAGGAGGGGAAGCCCAGCCTTCTAACATAAGGGAAACTAAAATGACTATTCCAATGAATAACAATTTATTGGAAATGTCATTTTATGACCTTTTGGAGATGTTATTGCCAAAAAGTCATTATCAGAATTAAAATTATTGATATCTTTTATTGAGATCAAATGCTTTGATCCGTCCTTGTAAATAATTTTTTTAATGCCTTTTGCTGATACTTGGGTTCCACTGTTCATTACAGATGAAATACTCCTACCTGCATGTGTTTGGTGAAATGCAATATTATCCTCGTGAATAGTAAAGCTTTTTTCTCCAAAGTTTGTTTCACATTTAAGAGGTTTTAAACTTCCTAAACATGGTAGTGCTGTTAGTAGTACAGCCCCTAATGGTAATAGTTTTAGTAAAAAATTCTTTTGTAATACTCTCATTTTATTCCCCTTGTTGAGTTTTTACTCACAAATATATATTCAAGAGGGGTGCCAAATGATGATTCCTAAAGTCAGGTAGTTACAATTTATTAACATGTCTAACTTTTAGACAGAGAGTGGAGATTGTCTGATGCTTAGACAAAAATGATTCTTCTAAAAAGAAAATGCCAATTTTCTTTACATAAAATTTTCAAATGCCTATTCTTATTTATATGAGGAATATTTTAATATTGATAAGCTTAATGATTTCTTTAGCAGTAGTGTGGAGCGTTTCAGCTGATAGCAAGATTGCAAGATTTGAAAAAGTTCTCATGAATACTTGTAAACCTCAAAATATCAATAAATTACTTATAAAAAAGGTCTTGATAGAGCTCATCAATGGTGAAGATTGTACAGGAAAATTTACCTCTATATTACTCGCTCAATGTGAAAAAGTTAAATGCAATGGATTACAAAAGATTTATTTAGAGGTGGAGCAAGTAAGATCAGGGGCCGTTGTTGGAGATTAGGATGAGAAATATAAAAAAAATAATATCATTTGTATTGATGATTGCTTTTTCATGCATGGCCGATGATACAGCTAAGCTCAAACAAAGACTTGCAGAAATTGAATCTAGGCTAGATGATTTACAACTAAAACACGCAGTTAATCGTATGAGTTTTTCTGGATCCTTTATGAATCAATATGAAAACTTACTTGTTGTAAGACAGAAAAATAATATACCTACTTTAAAAGAAGATGATGATGAAGATATAAATTTATCAGTCTTTTTCATGCGTGTTGCACTTAATTTTGATGTGGCAATTTCTAGTCGTATGAGCTTTTACTCAACTTTGGGTATGAGTAAGTTTTGGAATATGGACGGGAGAAATTCAAGAGTGGAGGGAGAAAGTGAAAACTTTCAATCTTTATCGGGAGGCTATTCATCAGCGGGGTCAAATGCAAACTTTGATGTCGCTTACTTAAGTTATCAGTCTGAGTCTCCTTGGAGTTTTGCTTTAGGAAGAATGACAACAAACAATGGTCCTCCACTTAACCAGTTAGATGGGCTTTCTAGAAGTGGAACATACCCGATGATGACATATAATGTGATACTGGATGGAGCTGCTGCTATATATGATTTTTCTGATTCAATTGGAAAAGATCATAAATTTAAAATGAGATTCTTTTATACTCCTTTTTTTAATGTCGATTTAAATTCAACTCAGAGGAATCGTGCTGATACTGTTTATGATAGTGATGGTAATGCAACAGCTGAAAGAGGAAATAGAGTTGAATCTCAATCAAATTTTATGACGTTATTATCAGAATATACTTATAAAGGATTTGACTGGGTAAAAAAATTAGATATTTATCATGCTGCTTTTACTATTGATGGCGTGTACTATAATACCCGCCAAATCGCTTCAAGAGAAGGAATAGAATATGAAGCGGCGGTCGCTAATATTTTATATTTGGGATTCAATCAAATAGCAGGAACCGGACTCTCTTTAAGTTTCACTCATTCAGAGTACCTTTTTCGAAGTGCTCATGTAGAAGAGAAAAAAAGTTCTAATAATTACTATACGGCAAACTATCGTTTTGATAATTCTTTGAATAATGGGCATATTTTAGGAGCAGAGTATATTAAAAATGATGATAACAAGGTTCCTACAGATTGGACAACCATGCAAGTGACGCCCTTTTATAATCTATATAATGGGGAAGGGTATCACCTCTATTATACTATTCCCGTAGGTGCTTCTCATATCATCAGATTTGGAGGCTATTCTTATAAAACACATGGGTCGAGCTTTTTACTAAGCGATGTTACAGATAAAGGTAACGCTGCCTATGCAAGGTGGAAGGTCTTCTTTTAAAGTTTTGTTACTTTGAGATATTTGGAAGTGATATCTTAAAACAGGTATGTCCATTATTATTGAGATATATGAGTTCTCCACCATTATCTTCCATAAAGCTTTTGGATAGACTTAGACCTAGACCAGTACCTTTTCCTACGTCTTTTGTTGTATATAGTGGTATAAACATTTTCTGTACTGTTTCGTCATTAATTCCGGTACCAGAGTCTGTAATAAAAACACTTGTAAAATCTTTACCTGGTACTAATTCAACACTAACCCATGGGTCTTCAAGTTTTTCAATGGCATCAATTGCATTATTTAAAAGATTTAAAACAACTTGGACAACTTGACCTCTGTTTGCAAATACATTGGCCTTTTGATTATTGTATTGAATAATAATTCTTTTTCCCTTGTCTCTTAACTTCGCTAAATCAATGGATTCAGCAATAACTTGATCTAGTGAGAATTCTTCTTGATTTTGATTGGCCATTCCCCTAGAGAGATTTCTTAGGGAAGTGATGATAATAGTAATTCTCTCTATCTGTTCCTTTGTTTTATCAGATAGTCTTAAAAGTTTACTTATTTCAAAATTTTCTTTTGAAATTAATCTATGTATAAGAGCATTATTTGAGTGAATAACGGTTAGCGGGTTATTGATCTCATGAGCTATACCTGCGGCCATTTCACCTAGTGCAGCTAGCTTATTATTTTCCATCATTTGATGTTTTTGAGATTCAATAATGGATTCTTTGTCTTTAAGTTTTTTAAGGTCTTTTAAACTGATGAAAAAGTTCTGTCTCCCTTTATATTTTGAAAGTTTGAAGTTCATCATAAAAGGATGCATATCACTGAGGTTAGAGTCAAGAATCACTTCTTTTTGGAGAAATTCTACTTGCTTGAAATATTGTCTGATATTATTAGAGTTCAGCACCGATTGAAGATCATTAAAAAGAAGTCTAAATTGATTATTTTGAAAAACCAACTCCTGTTTTTCATTGAGAAATATTATTGCATCAGGAGAAGAGTTTAATACAACTTTTAGATAGTTGAATTCTTCTTTCAGTTCATCTTGGCCATGTTGAACTTTTTGAATAAGTTCAGAGATGATGATAAATATAATTGGAAAAAATATTGAACTAAAAACATAGATGTTTTGACTTCTAAGCATGTCTACTAAATTTGAAAGAGTTACATTTAGTTCAAGCTCCCAAATATCAAGAAGAGAAAAAAATACAGGAATGAATAAGCCCATTGTTGCGGCGACAATATTCCAAATAAGTTCCTTGTATTTTTTCATACCTTAATATCGGAAAAAGAAAGTTTATCTTAAAGTAAAAGTAATTAAGTGTTTGATATTGATTAGATTGAGTTTATTTTTTTATAACAGATGCATGATCAATTGCATTCGCGCTCCATGATGGAGCATTATTTAGTGTACTTTCTAACTCGGATATGTTTTTGCAGATACTCCACATTTGGTTATGTATGGGATTATGAAAAGATTCTTTTTCCATATTTTTAAGTAACTGAATTAGTGGATCATAGTAATTTTCAAAATTATAAATGATGAGTGGTCCAATATAATGTCCTAGTCTTTTCGCTGATAGCCACTCGAAGAACTCCTCCATTGTACCACAACCTCCAGGAAGAAATAGTGTAGCATCAGATTCTTCTCTCATCAGCTTTTTACGTTCGGCCATATCAGCAGTAATGTGGAGATTTGTTAAGTGAGGATGTTGCCACTCTACTTCTTTCATAAAGAGAGGCATATAACCGTGAACTATACCCTTTTGATCAAGTGCTCCATCAGCTACTTTTCGCATTAGTCCTTTTGCGCCACCGCCATAAACAACTTCATGTCCATTAATTGCTAAATCTTTACCGACTTCATATGCTAAATCTAAAAAGCGGCTATCGCATGCTTCACTTGAACCACACATTACACCAATTCTTAAATATTTCATGATATTCTCCTTATTAAAATCTAGCACTAAGTCGTGATCAAAATCTTAAATGAGTTATAATCAAATTTAGCTAAAATTAAAAGGAGATTTTCATGCTAGACCATTCAATTGCAGAATCCTTAATTAATGAATCAATGCTGCTTGGGGCTGATTTCTGTGATATTTTTATTGAAAAAACTCAAGTTGAAAGTCTTAGTTTTTACTCACAAAGTATTCAAGATATTAAATCAGGTATTGATTCTGGAGTGGGGATTAGACTTATATTTGGGAAACAAGCTATTTACGGGCATACCAATAGTCTAGAACAGTCTAAACTTTTAGATTTGCTTAGAACTCTAGCAGCAAGGTACAAAAGAGATGTTTTAGAACAAGATTTTACAATTTCATTTCCTCATAATATCGAAAATATTCATGAAGTAGAAAACAAGGTATTAAAAGATCGAATAAATTTCTTGAAGTGTATTGATCAGAAGGCCCGTACGAATCATGAAAAAATTAATCAAGTTAATCTTTCTTTATTACTAAGACATCAACATGTAGAAATTTATAATAGTGAAGGCTTGCCTATTGTAGATTATAGAC
>CAYFHZ010000053.1:0-11364 GCA_964342535.1 uncultured Bacteriovoracaceae bacterium
CTGCCAGGGTCCATTATATAGTGATTATTTTTCTCTAATTCACTTAGGGCCTTTGTGTACTGTGGAAGAGTATGGCAATTTTGTATTTTGAGCTCAGAGTTAGAAAAAATCGGTCTTAAAACTTTATACTCCTCACTTAATAACGACTTTTCTAAGACTTCCCATCGATCTTTGTAAATATTGTGGTAATATTCATACATAGATATTTTTTTATTTTTCATTACTATTGCATAGCAATATGTTTTAAAAAAGTCATCAAGTTTGACATTTTTATTTGGATAATCTAAAAAGACTTGCTATATAATATCAGATATTTAATAACATGGTTGGAGGTTTACCATAAGTAATTTTAATAATAGAGGTAAGGAAAAAGGTCCCCGAGTTAACGAAATGATTAGAGTTTCAGAGGTTAGGCTCATTAGTGATAAGGGGGATCAATATGGCGTTGTCAGTATTGATAAAGCTAGAGAGATATCAGATGAACAAGGTCTAGACCTCGTTGAAGTTTCACCTAACGCAAAACCACCAGTTGTTAAGTTAATTGATTACGGAAAATTTAAATATCAACAACAGAAAAAAGCTGCTGAAGCGAAAAAGAAACAAGTTGTTATTCAGGTTAAAGAAGTTAAGTTTCGGCCTGCAATTGATATCCATGACTTAAACGTTAAGACTAAGAATGTTCTTAAATTTTTAGGTCAGGGAGATAAAGTTAAAATGCTGATGCAATTTCGTGGTAGAGAAATGGCCCATAAGCATATTGGATTAGAAAAATTCAACGAAATTATTGCTAGTGTGGTAGAGCAAACGGGAGCAGTTGTTGAGTCTCCTGTTAAAATGATGGGGAACCGTGCAATTGCTATGGTCGCACCAGCAAAAAAAGCCTAATAAAATCTTGTAAAAACGGATATTTTGTAAAAAAAAATCTTTGCCTATCACATCATACGTGATAGTTATATCACTCTAAATTTTGTAAAAATTTTAAGGTATTAGAAATAGGAGCTAAGATGTCAAAAATGAAGACGAGAAGAGCTGTTGCCAAAAGAATTAGCGTTACAGCTTCTGGAAAAGTAAAAATTAAAAAAGCAAACTTGAGACATATTCTTACTAAGAAATCTCAAAAAAATAAAAGAAATGCTAGAAAAACAGGTTATTTAGTGCCAACAGATGCTAAGAACATGCTTAAAGCAGCACCATACGTATAAAAAAATTAATATTAACGTAAGTAATTGTAGGGCCCAAAGAGAAGAAATTCCCCCTGCCGTTCACCACTATTGTTAGGAGACACATTATGGCAAGAGTAAAACGTGGTTTTAAAGCAAGAAGAAGAAGAAATAAGATTCTTAAACTTGCTAAGGGCTTTCACTTTGATAGAAGAAGAAAGTACAAACACACAGCAGAAACAGTAAAAAGAGCTTTATACAATATGTATAAAGGAAGACGACTTCTTAAGAGAGACATGAGAAGATTATGGATTGTAAGAATCAATGCAGCTTCTAAGTCACTTGGAACTTCTTATTCTAGGTTTATGAATAATCTTAAAGTTAATAAGATAGAGCTTAACAGAAAAATGCTAGCTGAAATAGCAGCTAGAGATTTTGAAGGTTTTAAAGCAATTCACGAAGCTTCTAAATAAATAATATTTAAAATGTTTTATAAGCGCTCATTTTTTTATAAAAATGGGCGTTTTTTTTTGCGAAAAAAATAGATGTCTGTTAACCTAATAATAGGAACTTAGAACTATACATTTCTGTATCATGGAGGATTGGAATGAGTATCACTAAAGCGGATATTGTCGAAAGAGTTTATAAAGAGGCTGGTTTTTCTAAGAAAGAGGCTTCTGACCTTGTAGATTTAATCTTCAAAGTTATTAAAGAAACGTTATCTCGTGGAGAAAAAGTAAAAATTTCTGGTTTTGGGAATTTCTCTATAAGAGATAAATCGACTCGTATGGGAAGAAACCCACAAACAGGTGAAGCAATGCCTATTTCTGCGAGAAGAGTTTTGACTTTTAAGCCTTCTCAAATTCTAAGAGATGATATAACTGAAAGGTATAAGCATAGAATTGACAAAGATGGAAAAGAAGATAAAAGTATACCTGCTAAAGAAGGTAAGCCTAGAGCACTTAGTTCTTTCCTGAATAATGAAGATGATGACCTCTAAGAGGTAAAAATTTGGAAGTGAGTTTATGATTGATTTTAATCTACCCGAATCAGCTAAAAATCAATTTAAGTTTAACGAATTGACGGCATTGGCGGACGTAAAACCTTATGTTTTAAGATTTTGGGAGAGTGAGTTTGACCAAATATCTCCTTCAGTTGATTCTATGGGGCAAAAAATTTATAGTTCTAATGATCTAGAGGCCATTAAAAGTATAAAGTCACTTCTTTTCGAAGAAAAACTAAATATACAAGAAGCTAAGCATGTAATGGCCAAATCAGAAATAACTCTTCCTGCAGAAAGTTCTTCAAATTATACTAATGTAACATCTCAACTTTCTTCCTTGGAGATGATGAAGAAAGCTCTCGAGAATGATTTAAAGCAAGAAAAATCTGAACCTGTAAGGGCTGTTAAGAGTTTTAATGATTATGACGTTCTTCAGCTTGCACATGCAAAAAGAAAACTACAAAAGCTTTCAGGTCATATTGATCAAATTATCTCTTCTCATAATTGGTAAATATTAGAATAGCTGGAAATCGTCTGTTTTTATTTGTGACAAAATTGTTTGTTTATTTTTATTTATAATTTCATTAACTTTATTTAAATATATTTTAAAATAGTCAAAAAAGTTATTAAGTTCTAGCTCTAAACATGTAGTTTCAATAATTTTATGATTTTTTTGAATTTCTTCAAAAACGATAGCTGGTGCAAAAGTTAAAAAGGGATTTATCTCTAGTTCGTGTCCCTTTTGGATTTCAGACAATTCACATAGATCATCGAGTAATTGAAAGTTTATACCTATAGAATTTCCTAGAGTATAGAGTTTATCAAGATGCTCTTCTTTATTAGAAAGAATTGAAGTTCCAGTAAGAGCTAATTGAATTAAGCGACTTGTCTTTAATTCATGAATTTTCAGTAAGTCTTGAAATGTTTTATTTTCCTGTGCAAGATCTTTAACTTGCCCAAATATTAAACCTTTAGGTCCAGTATAGGTGGTCATGTATTGTAATAGCTTAATGGACTTTGGGTGCTTCATTCCAGCAATTACTTCATATGACATATTTAGTAGCGCGTCACCGGCCAAAATAGCTTCAAACTCAGTAAATTTTTTGTGTGAACTAAGTCTTCCTCTTCTAAAGTCATCATTATCCATTGCTGGTAGATCGTCATGAATAAGAGTATATGTATGATGCATTTCTAAACAGCATGCAAACAATCTATGGTCTTCTGAAATAGTTCCTAGGTCTTTAGCTAAGGACATAACAATTAATGGTCGAAATAATTTTCCTGCAGGTAGGCTAGAGTACTTTATGACTTCTCTGAATTTATGCTCAGGTGTTAAGTTATCCAGTAAGTAACTTAATTGGTTTGTAAGTTCATGATGCCAACTTTCAAAAATTGAATTCATTGCTACCTTTTTGATGTAAAGTTAGGTGCGGTAATACTTCCGTCAACTTGAATTTGATAGAATTTATCTTTTTTGTCAAATTGGTCTAAAAGGGCCTTTAGTAGAAAATTTTCTTCTAACATGGAGTCAGAAACCTTAAGTTCTCCACCAATTTGAAGACCTGTATAGGCGAAATTTTTCTTGTTTACAATAATTTCACCAGCAAATTGACCAATTATCGGTGATTTGTCATCACCAATAATAAATTTCTCAAGGTGAAACTTATTATTATTAAGCTTATTCATTTGAATTAGTAATTTATTAATATTGAGAACTTTTAAATTGAAGCCTTTAATGTTTTGTGCTGGAAGTACTAAGTTTTTTGAAGCAACATTTACAGCTAGATCAGATAATACGCCCTTGTAGGATAATGTTGCAAAAATAGTTGAAATGATTAACTCACCATCGAGACGAACCGGAGATGTAAAATCATTTAAATCCCGTAGTTGGATTGTATTTATATTATTTGATTTATTTTCAATTAGTATAGAGAGGTCACTAAATCCTGCAATGAGATCTAATTCTAGTGACTGTCCCAAAACCACCGTTTCAAGTACAAATTTAAAACCAAGAGGGCTAAAGCTCACAAAGTTAAAATGAATAATTGGTTTCTCTAAAACAATATTTTTACTCGACTTATTTAGGCATTGTGATGGAATAGTAATCTTATCAAAATACACCTTAGGCATAAATAAAGAGAAATGAGGTGTAGTTGTTTGGATGGTACATCTAGAGTTAATCTTGTAACTTGTTTGATTTAGAAAGGCGAGAATATTAGAGTTTGCTAAATGTGTTCCAATAACAATAACACAAATCAACACATAGCCGATAATATACTTTGGTGACCAAAGAGGAGACATAGAATAGTCTATATCTTGAATTTCTTTTTCACTATTCTTCATTTTTTTCTAGTTTACCATAATAAGCTAAATCAATACTCCCTTCGAGTAATTGATTCTTATCATTTTTTAAAATATCTATGGCGGTTGCCTTAAATTTACCTTGAATGAGGATTTTATTCAGAATTCCATAAAATTGGCGATCTGAAATTTCTTTAAATTGCATTGTTGCTTCTACTTCCGAAATACCAGCAAGTTCATTAAAATTGAAATTGGAAACACTTATTTTGGATTGATCAATTCCTGCAGAGTTAAGAAGACCAGATATTTTTGTTTTTAAGAGAGATTCGGTTGAAATTTCATTACCTATTACTTGCTGACTCTGAGATTTTATCTGGGATGTTTTAGAAATGACATATTTCGCTTTTTCAATAATCTGCTCATGGGTTGCAAGCTTGCTTGCTTGAGAAGCATATAATCCATAGACGACTAAGCAAACGACAAGTGGGAGACCAACAGATAGCAACATAAAAACATATCGTATATAAACTTTATGCTTATCATCAAGGGAGTTATGTTGATCAATTATTTTTCTTAGTTCTGGTTTTTGCTTTAGAATTTCAAGTTGATCTAATAAATAAATATCAACTTTTTTCATGATATCAACTTTAGAAGAAGAACTCATTTCTTAGCTCCTTTTCCAGCGATGGTAAGTGTTTTTTCAGTTTGATCTAAGTTAGTAAACCATTTATTACGGGAGTCTTGCTTAAATAACTTTTCTAAATTGACTAGGTTTTGGTGATCTTCACTGGTAACGATAATATCCATATTTAAATTGCGCTCGACAGTAAATCTCTTAATTTCGACACCCTTACCGGATATCATTGGAATTATAGAGTTCAGTTGATAAAGGGCATTTGTTTGAAGTGATGACTGAATCACCTTTACTTCTTGTTGTATCATTTTTTCTTGGTCATCAAGTTTATTGATAAGAATACTAGGGTTACCACTAGAGCGTCTAATAATACTTTTAGAAATAATTGAGCTTAAAACAGGATTTTTGAACAGACTTACTTCAGCTCTTTTTGCATTATCGATTCTCATGTTAGTGATAAAAATATTGACAATAAAAAAGAGAGAAATCAGACAAGAAACCATAAACGTTCTTATAGTAATGAGAGTGAATGCATCCAAGGGCATCTCATCGCCTGACTTTATAGAATACTCACCTTTTAGAAAATTAACTAATTTTGATTTCATTGGAGCATTAAATGCTAAAATGGAATTAATGGTAAACTTACTTCTAATTTTGTCATCATAGTCTATATTTGATGAACTCATATATTGATAAGGATTCAACTTCTCAACAACGACATTAAGTTTTGAGCTTAAATAATTATCCATATTTTTTATATTTGAAGTTCCTCCACAAATATAGATATGTTTTATAGGTTGACCATGTTCAACTCGATGACCAATATCCCATCTTTTCATTTCGCTAATAAGTGGAGTAAGGGTTGCGTCCATCATTTTTGCGAATTCTCTTTGATTATTATCTAGTTTATCATAAAGCTCTTCAAGATGGAGAAATCCATTTTGATGTTTATATAGAGTTGCTTCCTCAAGTGATATAGAATAGTTTTCACTGATGGCCATTGTAATTGATTTTCCTGCAATATAAGAATGATTAATAGCAACGACATTACCGTCTTTAAAGTAAAAACTTCTGGTGGATTCGTGACCAATATTAAGAATACAAAAATGATCAGGAAAATTACTTTTATTTTCATCTATAAACTGCTCTATAGCAGATACATCAGAAGTTAAAGCTAGGGGAGTAAGATTTATTTGTTGGATTTCATTAAAGTATTCATCAAACAGGTCTTTTCTTACGATGCCCACAGTTGCTTCACAATGATCTTTTTTTAGTTCTACAGCTTCAGCCCAGTGAGAGAGCGAAAGAGAGTTCGGAATATCCTCTTCAATTTGAAAAGGTAGCATCATCATCGCTTTACGTTTATTTTTAACAGGAAGGGTTATAAAACGATGTGAAATGATTTCACCCGGTAATGTGAGTATGACTTGATACTCAACTTCGATATGTGAAAGATATTCTTTTATAATTTGAAATTGTGTTTTCCAAATATCATTATCTTCAGTTGATATATCATCAATAACAATTTCATCCGTTTTTAATAAAACGACTTTCTTTCTTTCTAATTTATAAGTTAGAAATTTTACGGAATAAGTACCATTTTCTATCGCAATGCCTAGCATAACATTATTTTAAGTGAACAGCTTAATATTAGAAAGAAAAAAATTTAGTTATTGGATAACTATTTCAACAATTCGTGGGTCAAGTAGTAGAGTTTTTTGCTCTTTTTTGTCTTTATCGCTGCTACTAGTTTCATTTTCTTCAGTATTTGAGTTTTGATTTTCTTCTGTATTAGCAGTTTGAGTATTAGTTGTATTTGTTTGGTTTTCATTTTCTTGTGTTTTTGTCTTCGCTCTTGGTTTAGGCTGAGCTGGAAGAGTTACATAAGCAGTTAGATTATATGAAGCCCGTTGAACTTGAGCATTTATCACGATTTTAAATAGTGTAGGGCTAGGACCAAATTCAATTCCATTTTTTTTAAAATTATCTATTTGTTTTTGAAAGTCTTGTTCTGTCATAATATTTCCAATACTAACGATATAATTTTTAAAGTCATCTACATTATTAAAGTGTTTGGGGTCTTCTGGATCATTTTTATATTCAAAAAAGGCAGTGATATCCTCAGGAGTAATATCAGGAATGATAAGTCTTAAGAGGTTATCTGTAATTTTATTAAGATCAATCATGATAGCACCGTGTACCGTAAATTCATTCTTGATTAACTCTGTAATATCGTCTGGCCAACTTGGTAGGCCATAGACTTCGCTCATTGAAGTAAAAGGAGCGTGTTTAGGAGTTATATCTTTATCTACAAATGCCATTTCACTTCCAGTTGTATCTTCCATACTATTAGTGTCACTAATAAAATACTTCATTTCGTTTACAAGTGGAGTTATTTCCATTCCATAATATTGGCTATTGAAATAATCATCTTCAAGACTTTTACTTTCAATTTGTTGTTGAATATTTTTAAATAATTGAGTTTCAACATCATATTGATTATCTTGTTCCGAGTCATTATTATTTTCAGACTCAGAGCTAGAATCACTTGCAAGCTTCATAAGAGATATTCTTAAAAGATTCAGATTGATCTTATTGGATATATTATTAATTGTAACTTGCATTTGACCATCAAGGGTTGTGTTTTCGTTAAAGTCAGCCAGTGCTTCTTTTTGAGTATTATTCATTTTTTCAGTCACAGGCAATGGATAGACGAATGGAAAATTCCATAACATATCAAGTGTTTCTGGCTTTACAATATCTTGAGCATTTTTATTATTCTGTAAAAAATTATAAGCTTCTTTGTACAGTTTAAGTCTGGCCATTGCAAATTTTAATCCTGACTCAGCTGTTAACTTAGCCTTAGATCTGTCTTCGATATTATAAACTTTTAGTTTATTAAGAGTAATATCCATCGTGAAAAATAGCATAATGGGAGTTACAAGAGTTAAAGCACTCATTACCATCATAATGGCAACACTTCCTCTCGTATTTTTTAGCAGAAGATTACTCACTTTCATCCTTTTGCCCTGTTTCATCCGTATCTCCAGAGCTTCCAGATTCTTCAGAATTTTCAGTTGTGGTCGTATTTGTAGCGTTATTAGATGTTGTAGTATTTTGTTTTGCATTTAAGTAACTATACATATCTTCTGGTGTGAATTCAGGAAAGAGGGGACGAAAAATTCGTTCACTGTAAAATTCGTTACCTTCAAGATCCAGATATTTGATCTTAACTTTAAGGGCGTAAAATTTTTGAAAACCATTTTGAATGGTATCTAAGTTGTCTGTCCATTTCTCATTAGCTGGATTCCAGAATTCAAACACAAGCTCTTTAACTCTTCGCATGAGAACTTGATGTCTAATATCTTCCCAGTCTATTGTTTCAGCAGCATATATATTTTTAGTGAGAACTGTTCGGGTTAGAATCATTCCTTTTACAGTATCTTCATTAAAATCATCCTCATTTGATGAGTCATCACTTTTTAAATGATATCTGACCCAGGCATAATGAGATTGTTTATCATTTTGGAAACGTCTTCTATTGGAACTTGTATAAAAAATGAGCTCATTTTTAGCAGGATTTTGAAATACTGGAATGGGAAGAGAATCATAGCTTAAGCTTCCAAATCTGTTATTTGATGCGTAAAGAGCGATCATTTGATTATAGGCCTCTCCCTCATCTTCAGACATTTTATCTGGCGCCATTGCATGGGAAAAATATAAGGGAGAATAGATTTGAGAAAAATCCCATTCAATTCTGGCCATGGCAGTTTCAATTTGCAGTTTATCATTGTCTTCAGAGGTAACAGTGAGAGAGGTGTTAATAAGGTTATCACTGAACTCAATCACAAGAATCATAATGATAGAAAGAATCGAAACAGCGACAATGACTTCAAAAAGACTAAAGCCTTTTGAATCTAAATTTAAATGTGTATCAACTTTTTTATTCATATTTAATAGTTAAAATTTGTATCAAGTTTTGCATTGGATTTTGTGACCCAAGAGTTGAGCTCATACTCATCTGTAGTTACTGTATCTATAATCTTCACATTAACTTGCCAGAGAAGCTCTTCCATATTTTTTTTGAGCTTATTAAATATAATTTTTTGAATAGAGCTCGTCTGTGTTTCGTCATCTTCTTCTTCTCCCATGATTTGAGAAAAATCAGGAAACTCCATTGGGGTGATTCGAACTTCATATTTATAAGTTTCATAACCTTCGATCTCAAATGTTCCTGAATCAACGTCATTTTCAGTCGCATTGGTAAATTCATGTTTTTGAATTAATACATCATTCATTTTTAACTCTGCAAGGTTATGGAGCTTAATTTCAGCTTCCATGCGAATTGATGACGAAATATTACCTGTTTGAGTTTGAATAAAAGCAGTGGCCATGGCCAAGAAAATTGCCAGAGCAATCATGACCTCAATTAAAGAAAACCCTTTGTCTTTAAATTTCATTTCTAAGCCATTGTTGAAAATGTTCATTTGCCTTATTTTCTAATGCAAGTTCTGGATTTGCAAGGTCTGCTTCCGTAAAGGAAAGAAAGTTATCAGAAGTTTTATTTTCAAAGGCTGATATCTCAAGTGTTGCTAACTCATCTATATTAGCAAAGTAGAGTACAGCAGCATCTTTTTCACCAGTAGGGTAGAAGTAGATATAAAAAGGTGGTTCAGTTTTAAGTTGTTCTAAGTAAGATGTTCCAATTGCGTAAATGGATACCTCTGCAGGTAGCTTCTCATTTGAGTCTAAAAATTCTGATGTTTTTGTGAATTGTGTATTAAATTTTTGTGTTCTTTTTAAATATTCTTCTCTTTCTTTTAGGCTCATTCTACTTTCATCTTGAGCTTCAGGAATAACAATATTTGCACCCATGCCATACTCGATACAGTACTCATATCCATCCTCTCCATAGGAGATATTGATTCTCACTAATGAGTTTCTCATAATACTTTCGTCTACGGCCGATTTGACAGCGCGATTGATCTTCCCAATACTTTTTTCGAGTTTTTCACGATCGGTATCTATCATGGCCATAGGAATTGTTAGAAAAACAACGGCCACAAGTGAAATGGCCACAAGGATTTCAATAATAGTAAAACCCTTTTGGCCATTAATGTTTAATAATTTTTTATTAAAGGTCCTCACTGCTGATATCTGCATCCCAGTCTTCACCACCTTCCATACCGTCTACACCAAAAGATGTAATGGTATAAGTTCTTCCATCAGATTGATAATCAAAATCATAACCCCATGGGTCCTGAGGAACATTTCCGTCAATGAAGCCATTTTTTGGATAACGTTTACATTCCTTACCTGTTGTTGGAGCAGATACAAGTGCATCTAAACCTTGATCTGTTGTAGGGTAGACACCACATTTACGTTTGTAATCTAAAAGTAATTTTCCTAAACTTTTAATTTGGATTTTTGTTGATTCAGTTTCACCCTCTCTCAAACTATCCATAACATTACCAACGACAAGTGTACCAACAACACCTAAGAGTGTAATTGCGATGAGGATTTCTATTAAACTCATACCTTTTTGAGAGTTTAATAATATTTGTGCGTCGCGCTTTAACATAACTCTAACTCCTTAAATTATCTAGCTTGATTTAATTGCATCATAGGCATTATAACAGAAAGCACGATAAATAAAACTGTAATTCCCATTATTATAATCATGATTGGTTCCAGTAGAGATGTAAGACCATTTATTTGTGTATCAACTTGGTCTTCATAATTTTCAGAAACAATTCCCAGCATTTCTTCTACTTCACCTGACTTTTCTCCTAGAGTAATCATATGAGTTACCATAGAAGGAAAATCTCCACTCTCAGCTAATGGAACGGCCATACTACGACCTTCTTTTACAGCTTCTGTAGCTTTCTCAATTGCACGTTGAATATGAACATTAACAATAAGGTTTTTAACAATTTTTAATGAAATTAAGATCGGAACACCTGAGTTTAAAAGAGTCGCAAGGGTAGAACAAAACCGACTAACGTTAATCATTTGAACAATTTTTCCAAAAATAGGAGCATTTAATGTAAAGCGATGCCATTTTTTTGTTCCTTTTGGAGTGGCCTTCCATTTATTGAAAAGCCAAAAGATTGCAAAAGCAAAGAGAGGAAGGCTCCACCAATAAGAAATCATATATTTTGAAATAGCAATGCAGATTTTTGTAGGGAGGGGAAGCTCCATTTTATTGGTTTCAAAAATTTTTGCGAGCTTAGGGATAACAAAAATAAAAATCCCTGAAACAAGTA
>CAYFHZ010000054.1:0-11342 GCA_964342535.1 uncultured Bacteriovoracaceae bacterium
TATATTGAGTATAATATGTCTCTTTGGGATGCTGTTTCTGCTACAAGAGTTCACCAGCAGTGGAAACCAGATGTTTTAAGAGTGGGGGCACCTGGCTTTTCTCCAGATGTTGAACAGCAGCTTCTGAGGATGGGTCATAAAATAGAAAAGAAAGATTTAGGATGTAAAGTTCAAGCAATAAGTTTTGAAAATCACACCCTCCACGGAGTATCCGACCCCAGAGAAGAGGGGATGAGTGTTGGTATTTAACTATTTATTACAATGAGCACCTGGATCAAATATTGATAATGTATTTATTATTATAACCTGTTCTATCTTGGGGAATTTCCCCCACCATAGTTAGGCGGTTATAATGGTGTATATAAACTAGTAAGAACTTTCAACGTTTGTTGAACTATCTTGCACTTTTTCATGGTTAGAAATATCCTTGATATCATCTCTAAATGTATTTGATGTACTATCATCTAGACAATATCTTTTATCTCCACAATTTCTACAACCATTTATATCAGGGCCACAGGTTTCACCATCTGATTTAATATTGTCATTTGTCTTAGAATATAGTTCTTTTAGATTTTTAAACGTTACATAACAAAAAGAAGTACTTTTTTTACTTCCAGGTAAAATTTTATTTTGATCAGGATTATAAAAACATCTATGCCCTAGTGAACTTACATAATTAACTAATTGTCCATCTTTTGCATATCTATATTCGATCTCCAACTCTTTAGAATTTACAGAAGAATTTGGCTTAGATGTAGATTTTAAGAGTAAAGTTCTACCTTTTATTCTTTTAGTAGTCCACGTTAGGTTGTGATTACCTTCATTGTCTATTTTCAGTTTAGAAACTGACATTGTATCTATGGCGTGAGTAAACTGAATTAAAGAGAGAAAAATGATTATATATTTTATAGATTATATATCGGTTGTTGTTAAAAATTATTTTAATCACGAGGCATTTATAAGGTTTTTCTTGGGTTCATCATAACATTTGCAAGAAACATTCCTGCCACAATAGTTATGGCAATAAGAAACATTTGAAATCCTGTGGCAAGGCCTTCTAAATAGAGGTTTTGCAAGATAAGATTTAGGCCTTTAAGTCCAACAGACCCTGGTACTAGAAATATAATACCAGGAACAAGCATAATTGCAGAGGGTCTATTACTTAGCCTGGCAAAAAGATTACTGGAAAATGCGATAGTAAAACTTGCAATAAAAATAGATAAGACTTGAGTCATATGAAGTTGGCATAAATACAGTGATCCTAAGGAAATAATTCCGCTTAGTAGGACAAAGCCAAAGTCTTTTATTCGTGCATTGAAAATGATGGTAAAACTCAAACTAGCTACAATAAGCGCTGGTATCATCATGCTGTATTGAAAAGGAAGTGCTGCACTTAATTCAATTTCTCCAAAGTACATTTTTCCAACTTCGATGCCAAGTAAAATGCCAAAACTAATTTTAAAGAGATCAATCAGGGCCCCCATAAGTCGAGCTGTTCCAGAAGCTAAGTTCTGAGTCGCAAGCTCATTCATGGCGGTGGTAAGACCTAATCCTGGTATGATGACAATTAATGAAGAGATCAAAACAGTTTGATAGTTAAATTGTAACTCGTGGTAACTTAAAATATAGCAACTTAACATGACAAGAAAGGAGCAGAAGAACTCATATATCTCTGTGAGTTTAATATTAAATTGTTTAAACCAAGCTAGAAAACCGACTATAAAACTAAGTATAAATGACAGGATAGTTTCAATTAATCCTCCTTGTAAGATGATGGCCAGGGCACCAGAGGTACTCATAAATGAAAGTATTTGAATGAGGCCTGGATATTTAAAAGGTGAGCTTTGAATGATCGCTAGCCTTTGTAAGCATTCTTCTACTGTAACTTCATTATTTATGAGCTTATCGACCAGTTGATCAACATCTTGTAAGGATGATAAGTTAGTATCTCCAGGAGTTACTCTAACATGGGAATTAATTTGTTCTTCGTCACTATCTATTGCAATCATTAAGTAGGTAGGGGTCGAGAAGAAATTTCCATTAAGTCCAAGATGTTGTGAAATCGTAGTTAAGCTTGCCTCTAAACGTTGAGCATTAGCTCCGTATTTATGAAGTGAGACTCCAATTCGAGTAATCAATTGAATTTTTTTATTAATTTGGTTTGTAGTCACTCTCTGATTATAGCATAATTGTTTTTAATGAATACGGTGAATCAAAATGTTTATAAAATTTATGCTCATGGATTTTTTTACATGTTCTTAGTCATCGTACCTATCATAGTACCTTTTTTTGAATCTCATGGTTTAAGTATGTCAGAGATACTTTTTGTACAAGGAATTTTTGGAATTACAGTTGCAATATTTGAGGTTCCTTCAGCATATTTGGGTGATATTTGGGGAAGAAAGCAAATACTAACTTTAGGTAGTTTTATCACTGCTTTGGGTTTTAGTTCCCTTCAGTTTGTCCATGGGTTTTGGGGAATATTGGCCTATGAAGTTTTTCTCGGGATTGGAGCAAGTTTTATTTCAGGTGCAGATTTATCAATCTTATATGATTCCCTAGAGGAAAACCGAATAGTACGTATGAAGTCTATGGGACATTTTCATGCTTTACAGTTAATTGGTGAGTCTATTGCAGCCCTTGTTTGTGCAGCTCTAGTTATTAAGAGTATGAAATTAGTGTTGTGGGCACAAATTCTAGTTGGCTGGCTGCCTTTTTTTATTTCACTTACAATTCATGAACCTTCTATTGAGCGGATGGAGGGAAGCCATTATGATAATATTCGATCTGTTTTTCACCATATTTTCAAAGATGATCGTCTTTTAAGACAATTATTTATGAATATGACATTATGGTCGGTGGCCACATTTACTGCTGTTTGGCTTATCCAAAAATACTGGCAGAGTACAGGTTATGATATCTCATTACTTGCATTTTTTTGGTGTACTTGCAACTTAACAGCAGCTTTTGTTGGAAAATTAGCACCTTATTTAGAAAATAAATTTGGAACGATAAAGCTTTTGTATTTTCTATCATTTTGTTCTATTTTTGCTTATTTTTCTATGGGACTTATGGCCCCATTTTTGGGTATTTTCTTTGCTCTTTTGTTTTATGTATCTCGTGGCTTAAATTTTACTTTATACAAAGAAGGTTTTAATCATAGAGTACCTGCCAAATTTAGAAATACTGCCAATTCAATTTCGAGTCTTTTTTTTAGGCTTTTCTTTTTTACATTAGGTCCAATTGTTGGTGTTATCATAGACCAATTTGGCATACAATATGGTTTGTTGACCTTAGGTAGCTTTTTTATAGGTGTAGGATTATTCCTATTAAGACCTTTTGTGAGAAATTATGAACAAACAACTGATAATTGAAGAAATTGCAAGAGACGTTAAAAAATATTATGGGCTTGGGAAAAAAGCTAATTATATTCCTTTATTAAGTGATGTCTCTCCCAACCAGTTTGCCTTAACACTTATTGATAAAGATAAAAATATATTAACAGTAGGTGATGATTCTGTTTTCTTTAGTATACAAAGTGTGAGTAAGGTTTTGACCTTAACGATGGTCTTAGAAGAAATTGGTGATGAGCTTTGGGGGAGAATGGAAAGAGAGCCTAGTGGAAAAGCTTTTGATTCTCTTATTCATTTAGAAGAGTTTAATGGTGTTCCAAGTAATCCTTTTATTAACTCAGGTGCAATTGTTCTTGCTGATATCTTACTTGAAATTTATGGTTCACAAGCACTTGATAAATATCTTGGATTTGTAAGAAAAATTACAGGAAATAATGAGCTTACCATACAGCATGAAATATATCTATCCGAGAAGGCATCTGGATATAAGAACTTTGCTTTTGCTCACTATATGAAAAGCTATGATAATCTTAATCATGATGTTGAAGAAGTATTAGATTTGTATTTTCAAACGTGCTCTCTCTACCTAACAAATATCGATTTAGCGAAAGCATTTTATTTTCTTTCAAATAAAGGAATTAGTTTATATGGAGATAGAGTAACCTCACATAGACATTGTAAGCGTATTAATTCATTAATGTTTACCTGTGGTACTTATAATGAGGTAGGTGACTTTGCTTACCTTGTAGGTTTACCCGTAAAAAGTGGTGTAAGCGGGGCCATCGCAGGCTGTCTTCCAAATGAGTATTCTGTTTCAGTTTGGTCTCCTGAACTCAATAGAAAAGGAAATTCATATCTCGGCTTTAAGGCTTTAGAGTTACTAACAACTTTACTTGATACGAGTTATTTAAGTTAGTTTGACGCAGTGTCGTTTTCAAATGATTAAGTTAGATCTATGATATCACGCCAGTTTTAAAGGAGTGATCGAATGCAAACTGATTCATTTAAAGAATTTACTATATCTGCTGTTGTTATCGGTATATTGATAGGAATTGTCATGACCGCGGCCAATGTTTATCTAGGGCTTTATGCCGGTATGACTGTTTCTGCAAGTATTCCAGCGGCCGTTATCGCCATGGGTGTTTTTAAAGGATTACTTAAATCAGACTCAGTACATCAATCAAATATTGTTCAAACTATGGCATCTGCTGGAGAGTCATTAGCAGCTGGAATTATCTTTACACTACCTGCTCTGGTTATTGTTGGTGCATGGCAAGATTTTCAATTCTGGCCAACAACTCTAATGGCCATAGCTGGAGGACTTTTAGGTATTGTATTTATGATTCCTTTAAGAAAAGTTCTTATTCAAAATGAAGAAGATCTTACTTATCCTGAAGGAGTTGCATGTGCTGCAGTTTTAAATTCAGGTGATGGAGATACTGGTAAAGCTGGTTTTAACTCTATCATGAAAGGGCTTGGAATAGGTGCTATTTTTAAATTTATAGGATCCGGTCTCAAGCTAATTCTCCCTTCATTTGAAATCGCAACAAAAATTGGTAAATCGACACTTTTCTTTGGTATGGATCTTTCACCTGCATTAGTGGCAGTTGGATATATTGTAAATTTAAATGTTGCTCTATTAGTCTTTATAGGTGGATCGTTAGGCTTTTTCGTGGCCATTCCTCTTATGGGAACACCGTTTGGCATGGAAGATAAATCGGCAATAGACTTAGCATGGACTCTTTGGTCTGGGCAAATTCGTTACCTTGGAGTTGGGGCCATGATAACAGGTGGAATCTGGTCTATAATCTCAGTACGTAAAGGAATTGTAGAAGGAGTAAAAGGTTTAAAATCTATGTCTGGTAAAACAGAGAACATTGCAAGAACTGAGCGTGATATGCCTTTAGGAGGTATCTTTATTATTATGCTTATTTGCTTTGCGATAATGTTTGGACTCTATAATAGTATGATAGGTCATTTAGGTATAACACTATTTACTACATTACTAATGATTTTATGCAGTTTTATCTTCGTTGCAGTTTCTAGTTATATTGTTGGACTAGTCGGTTCTTCAAATAACCCAGTTTCAGGAATGACAATTTCTGCATTACTAGTAAGTGCTGCTTTATTTTTGGCCCTTGGATATCAGGGAGAATCAGCAATTCTTGCAACACTCGGTGTTGCTGCAGTTGTTTGTTGTGCAGCATGTACCGCAGGAGATTGCTCTCAAGACTTGAAGACTGGACATTTAATTGGTGCAACTCCAAGGAGTCAGCAATTAGCTCAAATGATTGGTGTCGTTATACCGGCATTTGTTATAGCACCGGTTCTTACATTGTTACATACAGCATATGGTATTGGAACAGGATTAAAAGCTCCCCAGGCCACTTTATTTGCTTCGATTACTAAGGCCATATTTGGTAGCGGTGAGCTCCCTGTTAATATGGTGATTTATGGTGCCTTTCTAGGTGGTATTATTATCATTGTTGATCGACTCTTTTTCAAAAATAAAAGATTTAGACTTCACCTAATGCCTCTAGCAGTTGGAATTTACCTTCCTGTCACTTTGGCCGTACCTATTTTATTTGGTGGTCTTATTAGGGCATATGTTGAAAGAAAACGTGGAGTGATAGAAGAAAGTAAAGACCAAGGTGTTCTATTATCATCAGGTTTTATTGCTGGTGAAGCTGTTATGGGTGTTATCATCGCTATTCTTTTATATGTATCTGCAGATATGTTAGGAATGGAAGTTGGTGAAGAAGTAAAGACAATGTTCTCCTTAATCGCTTTTTTTGCCGTGATGAGTTATTTATTTAAATTGGCCAAACATAGACTTAGCTAGCATTTTGATAAGTTTTTATTCTCATTTTGTATGAACTGTTGTTTAATATTCGGACGACGAAATTGAAGGTTTTACTATGAATAAAAGAATTGTAATTACTGGGGTAGGTTTAACTTCTCCAATTGGAAATGATCTAAATAGCTATCGTCAGAACTTATTGGCAGGTAAGAGTGGTATCAAAGAACATGATATTCGGTATATGGGACCAAGACCGGCAGGTTTATGCGAATTTGATGAGTTTAAGTATCAAAAGAAAAAAACTAGAAGGCGAGGTACAAGAGCAGGGTCTATTAGTATCCATTGTGCTAATGAAGCTCTTTTAGATGCAGGACTTGAAATATCAGAAATGGATAAATCAAAGATAGGTGTTTTTATAGGTCTTACTGAACATGGAAATGTAGAGACTGAAGAAGAAGTCTACCAAATGCATCAAAATAATTTAGATTATAATCTATGGTCTATTCATCATAATCCACGAACCGTTGCAAATTCACCTGCTGGAGAGGTTACTCTTAATTTAGGGATCACCGGACCACACTTTACAGTTGGATCAGCTTGCGCAGGTGGTAATATGGGACTTATTCAAGGAGTTCAGCAAATACTACTTGGAGAAGTTGATTATGCATTATGTGGTGGGGTAAGTGAATCTCCTGCAACATTTGGAATATTTGCTGCATTTAACGCCCAAGGAGCTTTAGGATCACATGAAGATGTTAGTAAAGCTTCAAGACCACTTTGTAAAACGAGAAATGGTATTGTTATATCAGAGGGTGGTTGTCTTTATATGATAGAAACTCTTGAAAGTGCAGAAAAAAGAAATGCAAAAATTTATGGTGAAGTTGTTGGTTACGCCTATAACTCTGACGCTAGTGATTTTGTCCTTCCTAATACTACAAGACAAATTGAGTGTATGCACAAAGCTTTAAATAAAGCTAATCTTACAATTAGTGATATTAATATTGTAAATCTTCATGCTACAGGTACTGTAATGGGTGATGTGAATGAGGTCGCAGCAGTAAGAGAAGTCTTTGGAAGCTCTACTAATACTTATGTGAATTTTACGAAAGGGCATATTGGTCATTCCATGGGAGCAGCAGGTGCATTAGAGCTAGCTGGGAATCTTCCGAGCTTTGAAGATGGTATGATTCATCCCGGAATAAATGTTGAAGAATTAGACCCAGAGTGTGCTATGGATAATTTAGTATTTAATCAGGCCATTGAAACAAATGAAGTAAATTATGTTCTTAATAACTCGTTTGGTATGCTTGGTATAAACTCATCTGTTATTATAAAAAAGATATAAAGGAAATTTATGACAACTGAAGACGTAAAAAACATCGTATTAGAAATTATTGCTGATGTGGCACCTGATGAAGAGCTTGATGATTTAGATGCGGGACAAAGCCTAAGAGATCAACTTGATCTAGATTCAATGGACTTTTTGGATATCGTAATGGAGCTTAGAAAAAGACATAAAGTAGAAGTACCATCTGAAGATTATTCACATCTTGCAACTTTAAATAGTTGTGTTGAGTATTTAACTCCTAAATTTGCTTAATTAGCTATGGCGAATCATTACGATGCCGTTATTATCGGGGCAGGAATGTCCGGGTTGGCGGCAGGTATTAGACTTGCCATGTTTGATAAAAAGGTTCTCATTCTAGAGAAACACTCAATCAGTGGTGGTCTGAATTCTTATTATCATAGAAGGATACCTTCAACAAAAGAAATATTTCCTTTTGATGTAGGTCTTCATGCTTTAACAAATTTTGCAAAAAAAGGTGAAAAAAGAAAACCTCTCACAAAATTATTAAAGCAATTGCGGATTCCTTATGAAGCTTTGTCTTTGCAGCAGCAAAGTCATTCTTTGATTAGATTTGATAAAACAGAGCTTAAGTTTTCAAATGACTTTGAATTATTACTTTCTGAAATCGCGAGTGTTTTTCCTCATGAAATAGATCAATTTAGAAAGTTTACAAGTTATATTCAAGAGTATAATGAAGTTGATCTGAATGCTACGTATATTCCAACAAGATCTGTCCTCACTCAATACTTCAAAGACCCTCTATTGCAGGAAATGATTCTTGCTCCTTTGCTCATTTATGGATCAGCATGGGAAAATGATATGGATTTTTCACAATTCGTCATTATGTTTAAATCAATTTATTTAGAAGGTTTTTCGAGACCAGTTGGTGGGGTAAGAACAATTATTGATCTTTTAATTAATAAGTATAATTCTGTTGGGGGAGAGTTAAGATATAGATCAGAAGTTTTAGAAATTCTTCGAGATCATGGCCAAATTAAAGGAGTGAGACTTAAAAATGATGAAACTATCTATACCAATAAAGTGTTCTCTTCTGCAGGTTTTCCCGAAACATTTGACCTTATAAATAACCCTGACTTCAATAAACCACAAGTAGGGCCTTTATCTTTTTCGGAAACAATTCTTGTACTTGAAAATAAACAAATATTTCAAAAATCAGATGAAACAATTATATTTTATAATCAATCTGATAATTATACTTATCAAAAACCAGATACTTTAATTGATACTCGTTCGGCAGTTTTTTGTATGCCAGATAATTATGAACGTGAGAATTTAAATGGCCATGGTGTATTAAGGCTTACTTATATGGCCAATTATGATCTTTGGAAACGATTAGATAAAGAGGATTATAAAATAGCAAAACATGATGTACTACAAGCTGCTCTCAAAACATCTTCTTTACTGCTAAACCAAGATGTTTCACCCATCTTTCATGATGTTTTTACACCAACTACAATTGAGCGTTATACCAAACATCAACAGGGAACAGTTTATGGTAGCACGGATAAAATGAGAAATGGTTCTACCCCATATGAAGGGCTTTATATAATTGGAACTGATCAAGGATTTTTAGGAATTGTTGGTAGTATGTTAAGTGGAATTTCTATGGCCAATTTATACGGCCTTATGGATGAATAATATGATTAATAAAATAAATACAAGTCTTTATGGATTTGCTTATGCAGAGCCAGATTTATTTTTAACCTCTGATGAAATTGAAACTACGCTTGCTCCGGTTTATGATCGCTTAAAACTTCCATATGGCCGAATTGAAATGCAAACAGGAATTCACAGCCGAGGAGTTTTTGTTAATAAGATGCCATCTTGTATATCTACCAAGGCTGCAAAGAAACTATTTGAAAAATCGAGTATTAAAGAATCAGAAATTGATCTTTTGATTCATGCCTCAGTTTGTAGAGACTTTTTAGAACCCTCAACTGCAAGTGTTGTACATGATAACCTGGGACTGAATGATGGGTGTTTATCTTTTGATCTTTCTAATGCATGCCTAGGAGTTGTTTCCGCAATCATAACTGCATCTAAAATGATCGAAGCTAAAAGTATTCGTTATGCCCTCATCGTGAGTGGTGAAAATGCTAAACCACTTATAGATAAGACGATACATACGTTACTAGAGTCTTCAGACTTAACTAGAAAAAGTATAAAAAAATATTTTGCTAACTTTACAATTGGCTCCGCTGGAGTGGCCCTTATTATTGGGCCAAAAGATGAGGTACTACCTCAGATTCACACCGGGGTTTCTTTGTCTGATACTCATGCACATACATTATGCCAAGGAGATGGTTCAAGTGATGGACTTGTTATGGAAACTGATTCTGAGGCCTTAAAAATTGCAGGTGTAAAATTAGCGAAAAGGACATGGACTCAGTTTCAAGAAACATCGATGAAGAAAAATATAGATCATTACATATGTCATCAGGTTGGTATCCATCATCGAAATTATCTTTACGAAACTCTTGGTCTTGATTTAGACAAAGATCATACGAGTTTTGATAAATATGGAAATACCGGATCAGCTGCTTTACCTCTTACGTTGGCAAGAGCTGTAGAAGATAATTGTTTTAAAAAAAATGATGAGATCGCTCTCTTAGGAATAGGATCTGGATTACATAGTCAAATGTTAGGAGTCACATGGAAGTAACCGCAGATTTAAAAGAACTTTATCCGTTTCAAGGCAAGTATTTTGATAATAAATCTCATCGATATCATTATTTAGATGAAGGGCCTAAAGATGCACCTGTTATTGTCATGGTTCATGGGAATCCAACTTGGTCTTTTTATTACAGAAATTTAGTTAAAGCACTTTCTTCTAAATATCGTGTCATTGTTCCAGATCATTTTGGATGTGGTCTTAGTGATCATATTGATCCTACGGAATATACTTTGTCACAGAGAATAGTCGATTTAACAGCATTACTTGAGTCATTAAATTTACAAAAATATTCAATGATAGTTCATGATTGGGGAGGGGCGATTGGATTTGGCCATGCCGTTGATCACGTTGATAAAATTGATAAGATGGTTATTTTAAATACTGCAGCTTTTAAATCAGAAAGTATTCCTAAAAGTATTCAATTGTGTAAGAACAGCTTTTTTGGAGATTTTCTTGTTCGTCATCTTAATGGATTTTGCTTTCCTGCAACTTTTATGACGACAGTTAGAAAACTAAGCCCACTTGAAAAAAAAGGTTATTTATTTCCTTATCAAGGGGCAAGTAAAAGATATGCTATTTCTGAGTTTGTAAAAGATATTCCATTAAATGAGAAACATCAAAGCTATGGAAAGCTTGATGAAATTGAAAGCAAGCTTAGCCTTCTTCAAGGGAAAAAATTAATTCTTTGGGGTGGAAAAGATTTTTGCTTTCATGATGAGTTTTATAATCAATTTAGAACAATCTACCCAGATGCTCAGTATAAATATTATAAAAATGCAGGACATTATGTCTTAGAGGATGAGACTGAAGATACTCTTATTCAAATACAGTCTTTTTTGGAGTCTTAATGAAGAACGTATCCGAGTTTATTAGTCTTAATGCCGAACAATTCCCTGAAAAAAAATCTATTATGATGGGAAAAAATACTCTTACTAGTGGAAGTTATCCTAGCTATACTTTTAAAGAGTTTGATAAGCTCATTAATCAATTTTGCCATAAGCTAACTGAGCTGGGGGTAAAGCCCCAAGATAAAGTTCTTTTTTTTGTTAAACCGAATTTAGATTTTAGTGCAATTACGTTTGCTCTTTTTCGAATGGGAGCAGTGGCCATATTTATTGATCCAGGAATGAAAAGGGAATATTT
>CAYFHZ010000055.1:0-10998 GCA_964342535.1 uncultured Bacteriovoracaceae bacterium
AGATTTGTCATAGGCTTTACCTTGCTTCAAATGCAACCACAAGATTTTATCGCCCATTATTGGAGCCTTTAGGACTTTCTTACCCTCAATATATAGTCTTGATGGCATTGTGGGAAAAAGACAATATATCATTAGGGGAGCTTACTCATAGAACTAATATTGATAAAGGGTTTCTATCAACTCTAATTCAAAAACTAGAAAATGATAAAGTGATAACTCTAGAAGGGGATGAACAAGATAAAAGAAAAAAGATTATTAAGTTAAGTAAGAAAGGGTGGAAATTAAGAGAAAAAGCTCATTCGTTACCTCAAGATATATTATGTCATTATGATTTGCCGGATAATTTTGACTACAAAAAATTTATGGAACTATTAGATATTGTCATTAAGGGGGGGATTAAAAAATAATGAATATATCTTTATTATCTAATTTATATGAACCTTCTTTATTCAGAATGAGGTCTTTATATTCTAAAGATTTTTTTAATCGATTTATATTTACATAAATTAGATTATTATCTGTGACAGGGTCATATACTTTCTTTTCAAATACGTTATTTACAATCTCTTCTTTTGATAAAAAACGATCAGTGTTTTTGGCCATGTATTTTAAAAGTTTTAATTGAATCTCACTTTTAATTATTTTTTTATTGAGAACCCCATAAAAATAAAATGAATTTTCAGAAAAATCGAGTAAGCACTTTTGAGAGTTATTTATAATGTCAAGTTTTTCAATAGCTGTTAGGCTGACATCTTTTTGACTGCTAGATACTATGGTTTTTTGCTCTAAATTCATTCCTAGTATTTGAGATAATCTCGTAACAAATTTCAATTGAAATGGTGTTAGAGAATTATAATATGTAGCTAAATTATCTGCATTGTTAAGGTACTTATATATAAAATTGATATCTTGAAACTTTGTAAGTTTGGGAGAACTCCATGTTGTAGATACGGGATTAAGTTTTTTGTTTATAAAGAATGTAATTATTTTTGCTAATGCAAGTACATAATTATTTGCATGGTGTGAAATTCTATTAATTTCATCATGTGCTTCTCGAAACATTTCATTTTTATACAGAAAGAGAGTTTTTAAAATCCGGTCTTGGTTAAGTTCTTTATAGAGAGATTTTTTTAAATGATAGTTTAAAGATGTTTCGACTTCGGTAAATTGTAACGTTAGGAAATTTTTATGATTCTGAAAATAGAAAAAAGACTCTTCATCTTGGTATTTATGGCAAAGCTCATTTATAAGTTCATCATTATTGATTTCTTTATCGAGATAGATACTTGAGATTTTGGTATCTATTGCGAAATGTATCATATCAAACGGGTCTGATTTATCTTGGTATTTTTGTGCCTTTTCTTTTGCTATTATGAAGTTATCATAATCATTAAACCTAGCATAAAACTTCATAAGATACCTGTTCTTATCAAAGTTTTGAAATGATTTTGTTGGGTTTAATTCAAGTAATGTTGCTATGGCCTTTGCTGTATATCCAATTTCAGCAATATTGTAGGCGTATGTTAAGTTGACCCTTATGAAATCAAAAGCGTTTGAAGAGTTATTTAAGATGATCTTTGCTTTTATAATATTTTTTATGGCATTTGAGCTATATCCTGCATTTCCTAAAAAGAGACCGTTAT
The DNA here is from genome assembly GCA_964342535.1 of uncultured Bacteriovoracaceae bacterium. Classification (GTDB taxonomy): domain Bacteria; phylum Bdellovibrionota; class Bacteriovoracia; order Bacteriovoracales; family Bacteriovoracaceae. The sequence continues at coordinate 1,644 of CAYFHZ010000055.1, forward strand.
TAATGAGTAGTTTTGCTTTCAATTCGGGAAAGTTTTTAAATGACTCTTGCTTTAAGATATGTTGTAGCTTTTGAGAGGCCTTTAATGCCTCTTTATTTTTTTGCATTCTTGAGAGTAGTACTATTTGATTTGAATATATAAGCCCTTTGAATTGAATGTTCTTGGACAATTCAATAGCGTTCTTAAGACATTCTTGCGCTTTGGTCAGTTCATTGAGATGTGAATAGCATCTCCCCATATAATAAAACCAATTCTCGTCTATATTCAGATCTTGTAGTACTTTTATCGCATTTTGATATTTTTCAACTGCCAAATATATATCTGCGATCAGGTAAGGTGAGATATCATCCGAAATGAGTCTCTCAGCCTCTAAATATTTTCCTGCAAGGTAGTATGACTCCACTTTCAGTTGATTGTTCTTTAAGTTCCATTTATCGATATAAATAAGAGCAAGTTCTACAGAGTTACTTAATGCAGTATGCTTTATAAATACTTCTTTTTCTTCTGTACTGGCATCATTAATATTAATTCCTAAAAAATACTGATTGAGTTTTTCAATCTCTTTGTGTTTTAGAAGTGAATGAAGTGAGGACTTTGTAGAAGGCAACTCAATCTCCCTTTCCTCTTTCTTTTGGTCCAAAAATAAGACCTTCAACAGGCTTATCCATAAGCTTATCGATTTCAATTAGGCCATGCTGAGTGAGAAAGCTTTCAATGTCATCTCCAATAGCGTTTTTAATGATTGCTTGAGCTTGTTGATTTTTACGATTTACTACAACATTCTCATTTTTTATATAACGAACCTTTGCTATGATTTTGGGTTCAAACACTTTATTTGTTTGAAGATATTTATTTAAAATTTCATACATCGTATCAGATATTTTTGAAGAATTGAGATTAACCGTTTCTATCGAACCTTTAGGTGTTAAAAGGTCTTCCACATAGATTTCTAAAGGTGTATTTGTATCAACCACCCATTCTGATTCCGAGCTAATTGGGTAATGAGTATTTAGTAAGTGTTTATATAATTTCTCATAGTCAATTTTATCATGATTAATAGTGCCAAAAAGATTTTTCTCAAAAAAACGATTATGGTAATCGAAGTTTTCTATATCTTTGATAAAAGCATTATTATTGAACTTTACTCTTTGTTTTACAAACTCAAGCTCTGCTAAAGCAGCACGATACTCCCCAATGAATTCTTCAACTATTGAATATGAACCCTTTGATGCCAATTTATGGATATATGGATCATATAAATGAAATAATTCATGTAAGTAAGTTGTCGTTGCTATTTCAAAGTGTTGAAAAACATTAAGTGCCATTACGGAAGAGCTATGATTTGCTGCAAAAAAACCAAATAAATCATGTGGATTGTTTTTTTCTATTTCCCAAAGTGGTTTTGTAGGATCTAAAGCATTACCAGCTGCTAAATGATAGAAGATTTTGAATCTATCGTTATCTTGTAATTTGCTAGTCAGGCTATGGCCAAGCTTTGTCGTATTTAGTTTTTGTTTAAGTGAACGTAATACATAGGACTCGTAATTATTCTGAGTATAATCTTCATTTAAAATAATGAGGACATCTTTTTCCTTTGAATTATCTTTAAACTCAGAAGTAAAAGGTTTTTTGTAATAATAGAGATTTCTCAATGCACTCACAGAGCATTCTAAACATAATGTCTCTAATGCCTGAGAAGTGGTAGAGATTGTTTGAGCCTGAATACTTCTTACAAAACATAAAGAAATGAGACTTAAACTCATTAAATTTAGTACAATTTTCATAAACATCCTTCAATTTGGGATTATTGTACAACAGTTTGCGCGACGCATTGCTATTGTTGAAGATTTTACATGCTTTAGTTATAACCCCCACAAAAAACTCATAAAATCAGGAGTTTAGTGTGGGGGAGGAGAGTCTATAAGTTAAGGTAGTAATCGTATTCTTTTATTATTTTTCTTACAATATTCCGTGAAGCCATAATGGCAACATCATTTGCATAATAAGCATTTGAAATAGACCTTTGGCCAGGTAATACTTGGCCAAGATTATAACATTTATTATTTATTTTTACATTTGTAAGTGCAAGTACACCGTCAAATTTGTTACTAGAGTAGTATGCTTGGTATTCATGAATATTTTCTAGAATATATTGATTCATCTCTGGTTTTTTATTGACGATAAATGTTTTTCCTTTAAATTTACTACCATTGGAATATTTACAAGAAAAATTCGAGTAAAGTGTAACTTCTACTTTTGGAATTATTGTTTCCATCGTATGTGATACTCCCATACAGGAATCCATTACAGTTTCTTTCACATTTTTAATATTTTTACAATCACCATTTATTTTTACAGATCTTATTTTTTTGTTATCGTCTTGATAATCATTATGCGCTTCAAGACAACTCGTATATTTGTTTTGATATTGTGATAAATCAAGATTATTTAAAACAAAGACTTGATCTTCATGTTCACATGAATACTTTGAGAAAAACTCTACAAAATCACCTTGAGGAGTAGGTTCTTGTCTTCTTCTACTAGGTCTTCTATCATCTGATCTATCTCTTCTACGTCCTCTATGTGAGTTATCGTTGGCCTGATTTAATTCTTGCTGCAAAGTTAAGATTTGAGATTGTAGGTCTTCAATTGTAACTACAGCTGAAAATAATGCTGCAGTCGCAGAAGGAAATTGCTCCATATAAGGCATAATCATTTGTCTTTGCTCTCTTTTACACTGTTTAAACCTCGGAGCATCTTTACATAAATCCTCTAATGTCTGCTTTATTTCTGGTCGATACCAACCAATTTCACGTTGCTCTCTTGCTTGTCTCATACCATCTCGTAAGATACCACCCACAACATCTTCAAGGCCATTATCTGCCATAACAATTGATGAGTTCGTTACAAGTAAACTTAAAGTAAGTATTAATCTTTTCATATCAATCTCCTTATGAATTATTTGATGTCGCAATATTATGAATTAATTGAGTTAGAGTGAACTTACGTACAATTACGTGTAAGTTTTACAGAAATGATATTGGTAAGAACATATTCGATTTGAGATATTACAGGGTATGTGCTTCATACCCTGTTTATTCATTGATCACTTAGAAAAAAGGGTTATCACCCTCATCTTTTGTTAAGTATTGATTTTCGAAAGAGAATATATACTCTAACTTATCCATGTTAAATACAGCTTGAGTGTAAACAATCTTTTTTAAATCTTCGATTTCATTTTGGATTTCCATAATGTCGTATTTATAAAGAGATTCCTCACCTTCTTCAATAAATACTTCACTACTCATGTCACACTCTGTAACTGAGTATGCTTTATGTTGTGATCGACTACTATGCACTCGACTTTCTGTCCTTTTCGCTCTTATATTAAATAGACCTAGAAAAGAAAATGAATCATTGTACTTAGTTTCTGAGTACGTGGAATTTGTATATCCCTTATATTTGGTTTTTATACAGTGGGTAAGTGTAAGTTCTCCGTAGAACCCATACAAGGTACCCAATTTTTCTAACTCTAAAATATCCCAGACATCACCCTTCCATTTATTTTCTGCAAACATTTGTAGACCATAAAGATACAAGAGCTTAAGTTTGAGAATCTCTAACGCATTGTTCTCGTAATAATCCTTTAGACTTGATTTTAAATCATCTTGTTTGATTTCATAGGCTTTTTTATTTCTTGTACCTTTTTTTGCATTAAAAAATAATTGAGTATTATAAAAAACAGAAGATTGACTTGAAGTTCTACTTTTTTTCAATGAAGAAATAGGAAGAAAAAATGCACTCAATACACCTGAAAAACCGTCTTCCTCCGATGAATTATAGCGTTCAATACTAACTATTTTTTCATTATATTCATCTGTAAGAGTCATATCATACTGCTCAACAAGGTCATCTGCTTTAATTTTTTGTCTTATACTCTGCATTTCCTTAAGAGTTTTATAGTAGGATTTGAATGTCGTTTCACTATCAGCAGCTATTGAATTATATGCATTACTTAATACCATTGTTAAAATAATAAATTTCATATTTTTTCTCCTAATAATTGATACTTGAACAGTAGTTGTTTATTTCATTTGTATGGAGGTTAACGAGTGATATTTGTACTAGCTCTAAATCATCTTCGTAACTACAACCATATTCTCTTATATCGCGATATTCCGATTTATATTTTGTCCGATAGGAGTGACTACAAGTTCTATTTAATGAATCTATTTTAATCTCCTTTATTTCCTCTATAGCACAATTTATATTCTGGTAATCGATAGCTCTACAAAAAGTATCAACCGACTCTGTATTTGCTCCATCAAACTCTTGAAGTACTCTTTGCTTACAAGATTGAATCTCATTTTCTCTTCTTTGTTTTTTTACTTGAGAGCTAATTTCATCAAGACCTTCACTTATCTGTAAGTCTCTATAGTATGTTTCAACTTCTCTGTTAAATAAGTAGTTTTCGTTAATATCAACAAATTCACTCTCAAAAATAATAAATGTTGAATTTGTACTTTTTCCAAAGAATGATTTTGATTCTTTGCCTATTATATGAACCTTATTATCCAAAACTTTTAGTAGCGTATCTGTGAAGAGTTTTTCATCTTGAGGTAATAATTTTTTGTCGCCAGCAGTAAACCTTTTGACTAGAGAGTAGGTATAATACATCTCAATTCTCTTATATAGATTAAGAACATCAACAAAGTATCCACCCATATAATCTATTGCAATTTTAATTCTATCGTTATCTTCAATTTCCTTACCAACACGGATCGTAATTGTTTCATTTGCAGCTCTAGGGTCTTTAAATAAAATTTTTCTTATTTTATTTCTCATTGCTTTCGCTTTTTGTACCGCCTTTGAGTATTCATTTTTATCTAGGTGTTCAGATATTTCATCAAACTTAGTATTGATCCCTTCTTCCAGCTTGGTGTAAGTTGTACTATTCGTAGGGATTTCTACTCCATTTTCTGGGTAATCGTATTTGGCAAAGCTTGGCAATGATAATAACAGTGTAAGTGCAAGTAATTTCATAATTTATCTCCTTTTTTGCGCAGTGTATTGTACAAGTGGGCAGGTAAACACTTACAGCAACTTACATGAATATATTACATCGCGTCATAAGAGGAGGTAATATATGATCAGAGGTATTTAAACTTTGAGCATGTTAATATTATTTGGTGAATTACCTGATAGTTGTTTTTATATTTATTCTAAGTAGCTGTGCATCTTTATCAAAACCAACGATTTGTGAGTATCTAAAACTTGATAATTGTAATAACTCTAAAAGATCCCTTGCTCGTAGTGCTGGGGCTTCACTACCTTCAGTCAACTCTGCAGCATTTAATAATCCTGCTGCTATTGCATTAAATCGAGGTCTTGGTATTGAATCAATTCACTATGATGGTTATGCTCAACTTGGCCTTATTACTGGTTCGGGGAGAGTTGGGGCAGCTATTTCTAATTTTCCAAATGATGGAAGTTTTTTTGGAAGTACCGCTATAGAATCTGAAAATGAATACCGTAAAAGATTAATTAATGGAAAAAAGTTTGAAGATAATAAGCTTGTTCTCGCAGGTGCAGTTAATGTATTTGGTGCCAAATCGAAAACAGGTCTTCAAATGGATCTTGGACTCATTTATCGTAGGCAAACTGAAGTTGAAAAAGATTACTTTGGTGGGGGACTTATTTTTAGCTATGCAAAGTTTTTATCACTTGGTTTCTCGTATTATGATGATGTTATGTATAGTAATTTAAGTGGTAAAGAAGATACCATAGTTGATGAGGATGGGAATGAATCGAGTATTCAATATCCAACAAGTATTTCTCTTATCACTGAGACTAATTTTTCTGTTCAGTCTTATGTGGCCGGCCTTCGATTTTCAAAAATTGCTTTAGATTATATCCACTTCGACTTGAATTCTAATGATACAGATATAAATGAAGTAACTGTTGATATTTATAATTTAAGTTACTTCTATCGCAAGTGGATTCTAAGCTATGGTAGAAGATTTGAATCTAGTTTCAAAGAAGTGTATGAGGATGAAAAATTTATTGACCAAAAAGAGAAATCGGCAACTTTTCTAGGTGGGCAATATGCCACAAACAACGGTCTTCTTCTTGGTCTATTTTGGAATTACTACCTTCTTTATGATCTCAGCCTAGGGCTGACTTATTTCTTTTAGTTAAAATTAGCTGCAAAGATTTTTAGGTGAATCAATCTGGGCAGAGGTCCTGCGATAGCAAGATTAACTGGTATGGCCATAATGAGATTATATAAAACAGTTTGTGGATAAATATACAAAGCAGCAATACTAAATCCCTTTGCCATGATCGATCCAAATACTGACATGAGAAGCACAATCATAAAAATCATACTTAGAGATATTGTAAGTATTATACTTGTTTTTGTTGTTGGACGGATGATTCTCATCATGAATTTTTTTGCAAATGGTGCAGCGATGGCAAGATCTAAAGTAAGTACCAGGATAAATACAGGGAGAAACTGAGTTAAAAGATTTTGAAGAACAACTGAATCAAAACCGTGTATGAGTACTAAATTATAAGCTGACATTCCTATGACCATAAAAAAACAGATAATAAGTGTAAAAAGTAATTGTTGAATTTTAGTTTGTCCCATTTTAATTCTCCTTATAAGAAGTATGCTATAACTTATTACAATTCTCAGAGAAAAAAGTATCTCAATTTCAGCAGCTGCGAAAAGAATGAATTTATCAAGGTAAGCTGTACATAAAATTGTAACTAAGCTTGAAGAACTAGCTTATTTAGAAATTTATAGAGAGGAAACAAATAAACGAGATCGTTTTTTGAAATTAACAGCAAAATCTTCAGACTATATAAAACTAAGTGATAAAGAAAAATCAAAAATAAACAATCTCATTAAGAAAAAAATAGGGGATGAGAATTATAAATTATTAATAAATTGTCTTAAGGAAATATAGAAGGATCCTCCGTGTAAAGGGAGGATCACTATACTTTGTTATTAATTACAAACAAATATCGGGACCCCACTCCTTACATTTACCATCACTCCATCTTGCAACACAATTTGGATAACAAGTTCCAGCTTGATCAGAACCATAGTCACGACATGTTCCATCACTCCATCTGGCCTCACAATAAGTATCTACTTCTCCAATTGTATCAGCCCCATATTCACGGCAAGTTCCATCACTCCACCTAGCTTCACATACAGATGAAATAATTACTTCCTCTTCATCACTCGTGTTTACATCAACATCAATATCAATATCAACATCGCCACAATCATTTTTCATGCTTTTGTTAAATGAAAAGCCTAATAATTTTTGAAGATGGTCTTCTTTTTTGCTGTCTAAATATTTTTCAAATTCTAATTTCTCAACTCTATCTTTCTCAGCTTGCAAAAATTTTAAATCTAGAGTTTGTGCATTTAACAGTGTTGTTAGACTTAATAAAAATGTGATTAAAAATAGTTTCATGATTTCTCCTCTTGTTAGATTAATGAGGGGAGAATTAGCAATTTTGATGCCATTTTTGGAAATATAAAAACAAGGAACTACTGCATTGCAAGGTGCATCCTACTGGTATCAAAATGCTTGTTCGATAAAAAGTGGCGAAAAGAACTATAATTTATTAATAAATTTATTGATGAAATATAGAGAATACCTCCTCGTTAAGAGGAGGAGTGTTATTATAATTTATACAAAATATTGAAAACAAAAGAAGATGTTTCTGTTTTTTTCGCAGTATCTCCAAGAGGGTATTCATAAGTAAATTCTCCTGAGAATTTTTGATTAAAGTCCATGGCAGCACCAAAAACAAGAGGTGTGACTAGTGATTCTGGATCTTGAACAGAGCATGTACCTGTGTCCACTTCACAATCATCAGATAGTTTTATTTGAGCATTTAAACCTCCAATAAGACTTAAAGGTGCATTGTCGATTTGATATTGTATCGTTGCAGGAATTGTTAAATAAGAAAATGTAAGTTCGTAATCAATCCCGGATAATTCTCCTTTGAAATCTTTTCTAGTATATAAGAGACCACTTCTAAATTTAAGGTTCGTTTGAAGTTCATGATAAGCAATCGCTCCAAGTTGAAAACTATAATCCATTTCTTCTTTATACCCATCATTAGTATCAACTTCGTGGTTGTTTAATAAAAGACCTCCTGCAAGTTTATATTCAAATGCTTTTGCTCCAAATGAAATAACTAATAACATTAATGCTAATTTTTTCATAAAATTCTCCCTTGTATTTATAAATATCATAGTAAATTTTTTAATTTTATATGTCCAATAATGCCTCTATTAATGTGATGAAGAAAGTCGGGCTAAAGTTTGATTCTGAAGGTATTTACGAGAATTTTCCAGGTGAAGATAAGCGCTGTGTGTGGTATAAAAAGGCTCTCTACTTGATCTGTACCCCTTTTAAGGGACACAAAAATAAAAGCCCCATCTGTGATATGATGGGGTTTATTATTTTAGGAGTACAGAAATGCACATCTTATCAAAATCACAAAAGAGTAAACTTCTCAAAAATCCAAATGTCGAAAAAATAACGGATAAACATGTTGTTTTTACTTCAAAGTTTAAAGTTCAAGCAGTTGAAGCTTATTTATCAGGTCAAAACCAAGACTTAATCTTTTCAAAGGCAGAGATAAATCTCGATTGGTTTAGTCCATCTTATGCTCGTGACAGTATAAAAAAGTGGAAGAAAAAGTACATAGAACAAGGAGCAGAGTCTTTTTCTGTTGAAACTCGAGGTCTTGGAGCAACAGGACGCCCTAAAAATGAAAACTTTAATGAACTAACCTATGAAGAACTCCTTGCAGTTGTAGAGATTCAAAAGGAGGTCATCTCTGACTTAAAAAAGAGGAATGCCTTAGCGAAAAAGAAAAGGTTAAAGAGCTAATTGTTAAGGCGCGAGAGCTCAACCCTAAACTACGTTTAAATCAGCTTCTTTACTATTTTAATTTATCGAAAAGCTGGTTTTATACTGAATTTACCAGGATGAATAGTCGAGATAGAGAAACTTACAAGATACTTAACAAGTATTTTACTAAGAATAAGGAGAAAGCTGGAATTAGACAGCTAAAGATGCAAATTGAGATTGGCTGTGGAGAGGTAATTAACCATAAAAGAATTGCAAGAGTTAAGAAAAAATATGGATTCATAACTAAAATAAGACAGGTTAATAAATATAGAAAGTTTGCTAAGAAGAAGGCCGAGCATGAAACTTGCCCCAATTTAGTAGAACAAAACTTTAAAAATTTACAGCCAGATCAAATTTACTCGACCGATATTACTGAATTAAAATACACTCGTAAGAACGCTTACCTAGCA
>CAYFHZ010000056.1:0-10934 GCA_964342535.1 uncultured Bacteriovoracaceae bacterium
AGTTAAGTCCAATATAGTATGTATCAAATTGTGCAAAGTTGTATACATTATCATTATCCGCTCCCCCTCCTAGAATTCGCTTACCCAGTGAAAATGCCATATAATCAAAGCTTAATCTCAATTCGAGCTGAGAGTCATATGCTGATCCTTGTGAGGCAGATAATCCATCAGTGTGAGAGTATAGCGATAAACCTCATGTTAAATAATACTCAAAACCAATAGATGCCAGAGGAACAAACCCAATATTATCAAAAGATCGAGACCTACTCCCCTGTATTACTTCTATTTGAGTATCTCTATATTTCACAATACTCACCACATTTCTTTTTCCGTGGTAAATAGGGCCTTGCCTTAACAAAGCCAACATAACATATCTTCATCGCCAATTTACCAATTCTTAAACTATATACTTTCTGTAAAAGGTGAAATGTATCAAGTTCTGCCCAGATATAATAAAAAGCCTCTACACCTCTTAGAACTTCTCCTTCCTTAGTAATTACATGAAAGTACTTATGAACATCAGATTTTGTAAGGCCGAAGCTTTCAGCGCTAAACTTGGGATTCATGATATCAATATAATCAAAGATTCTTTGTTTATCTTTTTCTTTGTAATACTCAATCTCTGCATTACAAAGCTTACAAAATGAATCGTATAGAATTGCTGATTTGCCCATTACTAACTCCTTATTACTACCTTTATTTAAAATGTAAACCTGGAAACTCTCTTAATAAATGAGATCCAATCTTCCATCGTCTTGATATTTTTTTTACAAAGCTTGAGAGCTATTTTTTTATGGTGCCCAGTTAAAATTTTTAGGTTAGTAATTGACTCTTTGTTAAGACCTAATAACTTTGATTCCTTTACAGTTAACTTATCTAATTCAACTAAATGCCTTTGAATCTCTTCAAAAAGAACAAGCTCTCTTTTTCTAATAATGTTTTGAACGACTTCTGCTGGATTAGGACATGCAATATACGTAATCCCTCCATATTTTGCTTGGCCAACCTTTACTACCAGCTTATGCTCAAGAAGTTCATTAAGGGCACCTGAGATAAGAGCTTTGGACACTCCCAACCCACTCACAATCTCTGGAGTCGATAATGGCCTGTCAGATAGATATACTATACCCCAAACTCTTCCATGAATCTTTCTAAATCCCCAGTACTCAATAAATGATCCAATACCATCAATTAGTTTCTCTTTTTTATCTTTCATTTATCCATCATACCTTACAATCGTTCATACATCAATGAACGATCTTGACTTTTTTTAAATATATGTTTAAATGATTTTGATGATATTTATAGATAAAAATGAATTCAATAACTTAGAGCACCGTCAGAGAGCGACATTGATTAACTCCCTAATTGGCGTGAAAGCGGCCAATATGATTGGAACTCGGAATTTAAGTGGCCAGACTAACTTGAGTCTAATTAGCTCTGTTTTTCATTTAGGTGCCTCTCCTGCACTGTTTGGTTTCGTGATACGACCTGACTCGGTTCCAAGAGATACACTAAATAACTTAAGACAACATCCATATCTAACAGTTAATCATGTCAATTTTGATATTGTTAAAAATGCTCATCAAACTAGTGCCAGGTATGGGGCGCAAGAAAGTGAGTTCGATCCGTGCAACCTTAGTGAAGAATATTTAAACGAACACCCAGCACCTTTCGTTAAAGAATCAAAAATAAAATTCTCAGCGAAAATGCTTAGGGAGATTCAGATTCCAGAAAACGGAACTCATATCATCATATGTGAAGTACTAGGGATGCACATGGAACAATCATCCCTAGGTGACGACTACTTTATTGATATAACAAAAGCAGGGACAATTGGTGTTAGCGGTCTCGACCAATATCTAGACGTTAAAGCATTAGGAAGACTCAGTTACGCTAAACCTAATAAGATTTTAAAATGGCTCAAATAGTAATGCTGAATCTAACTTAAACATTAACTGGACTAATCTGGACCATTCAAATCGTTCACTATCCAAACTTTCGTTTTATATCAAAATTAGAACCATTTTTATACCCAAGGGCATTACTGGAAATTTTAGTTTTCTTTTAACAAAATATGTATTTGTTATAATAAATACCTTGTCTGCATACAAAGTATCTTTCCCAGACCTATTCTTTACGCAAGTCCCTTTTCGATAATGTGACTTAACAGTAGCATTACTTCTTTCATGTTTATCTGAAGTCGAAGGTTTCTCCAATGCTAACCTAATGGACACTTTCTCCATTTATGTCTACTTTTCTCTTTGTGCTTCTTGCCCATTTACGCTGCCTTATCCTTGAGCAATTTTTCTCTTTTTTTAATAATCTTAGCGATTTCTTTACCGGTATCAAAATTGATTTTGAACAAGTATTTAATTGTTACTTAAACTGCTTTTTTGATTTTATTCATATATTTAACGAGTGTTTGTCCTAGTAATTTTTTATCTAGAGGTTTAGATAAAAAATCATCCATGCCGGATTCATAACATCTTTCGATATCTTCTTTCATTGAACTTGCTGTAAGTGCAATTATCGTAGGTCTTCTATCCCTATACTTCGAAATAATTCTTTTCGTTGTTTCAAAACCATCCATAACTGGCATATGGCAATCCATTAAAATAATGTCGTATTCATTCTCTTTAAGCATTTTTAAGCATTGAAGACCATTCTCAGCTATATCCGGAAAAAGATTGAACTTTTTCAAAAAGCCTTGAAGAACTTTTTGATTAATTTTATTATCTTCAACCGCTAAAATTCTTAAATTAATATCTAGTAAACTATCTATTTCATTATTCTGATGAGCTGCTTTACTTATTTCTGAATGACTTGCTTTTGAACATTTTATCGTAAAAATAAACTCTGTCCCTTTGCCAGCTTCACTCTCTACTCGAATATCTCCACCCAATTTTTGAGATAAGATTTTACATATTGATAGTCCAAGTCCTGTACCACCAAATCTTCTCGTCGTTGAACTATCAGCTTGAGTAAATGTATCAAAAAGTCTTTCTTGATCTTCTTTGTTGATACCAATCCCACTATCTTTAACACGAAACTCAAGCTCTAAATCATCATTTTTTTCATTTAGTGTCGCTACACTTAGCTCGATACCACCGCCTACGCTAGTAAACTTTATTGCATTAGAAATTAGATTCTTTAAAATTTGTCCTAGTCTTACTTGATCAGTATTTATAAAGTCCGGAACGAAATCATCGATATTAGAATCAATAATAAGTCCCTTTTCAGAAGCAACAGTTGAGAAAATCATTAATTGATTTTGAATTAATTTCCTTAAATCAAAGTCGAGAAGTTCAAGTTCTAATTTTTCTGCATCTATTTTTGATAAATCTAAAATATTATTTACAATTGTTAAAAGAGAGTCTGAACATTCTTTTATAATTTCTAATTTTTCTAAGTCATCAGGATCTTTAATTGTTCCTTCTAGCAGAGATGCCATTCCTGTTATACCATTCATAGGTGTTCTAATTTCATGACTCATATTTGCAAGAAAAAGAGACTTTGCTTTTTCAGCATTTTGAGCCTTCTCTTTTTCTTTTACTAACTCTAGTTCCTGCTTTTTAGCTTCCGTCATATCTCTCCAACCACAAAGGATTGCATTACGCCCTTCATATTTTATCAGTGTAATATGCACATCACATGGAAACTCTTCTCCATCCAGCCTTTGATGTTGCCAAGAAAAACGATGAATTCCATTTTCAATAACTTTTTGTGTATTTCCTGGAACCAAGTCTTTTGATCTTGTACCACATGGTTGAAACTCTGGAGATAAAACACGAGGATTTAAGCCAATGATTTCTTCTTTTGTTCCTTTAAGAATCTTCTCTGTCGCACGATTACAGTCAATAATGACCTCACCTTTAGTTTCAATAATTAAATAAGCATCAGGGGAATTTTCATAAAGAGCTTTAAACTTTTCTCTTTCTGAGTCAATAGCTTTCTCTTGTTTTTTAGCCTTAGTAAGATCAGTGTGAGCACCTATCATTCTAATTGGTGATCCATCTTCGTCCCACTCAACCACTTTACCACGACAATGAACCCATACATGAGAGCCATCAGCATGTACAAAGCGAATATCTTCTCCATATGGAATTTCACCTTTTGAATCAAAATGCCTTTGCATTGCATCTTGTACTCGCTCTTTATCTCCCTCGTACAAAGCATTCATTGCTTCATCAATAATATGCTCTTTAGTCTTCGGATCAAAACCAAACATTTCCCAATATCTTGGAGAGGTATAGTTCACTCCAGTCTTTATATTCCAATCCCAATAACCATCATTAATCGTATCCTGAAGGTTTTCAAGAGTTTCTGTCCTTGCTTTTAACTCGCTAAGTGCATTATGCATCTCTGTTATATCTTGAAAAGTTCCTTCAAGTTTTATAACCTCTCCATTTTCTACTACAGTATGTCCAATTGCCCTAACCCACTTAATATTATTTTTTGCTGTTTTTATTTTTAATTCTAAATCCCAGCCTTTTTGCAACTCCACGGCATCTTCTACGGCTTTCGTTATTATAGGCCTGTGCTCTTCCACATAATAGTTAATTCCATTTTCTAATAATATTTCTTTTGAGTAACTTTCTTCATGTATATCAAAAGTCGTTTTTGACCAAGTTACTTTATGAGTTCTTAAGTCTAAAACCCAACTCCCTATCTTAGCTGCTTCCTGAGTTCTCTCAATCATAATTCTGTTTTCTAACTCGTTTGATTTAGCTTCTAGTGCTTTGGATGAATCTTTATTAATTAAATCTATTTTTTTTAACTTCTTTTTAAGTTTTAGCTGACTCTCAACTTGACGAGCTAAACACCTTAAAGCATTAATCTGTTTCTCTGTTAGCTCCCTCGGTTTATTATCAATTACACATAATGTTCCGACTTTATAACCTTCCCCTGCACTCAGAGGTATTCCCGCATAAAACTTTACGTATGGTGCATTTAAAACTAACGGGTTATCAAAAAAGCGCTCATCTTTATCAGAATCCTTAACGTAAAATATATCATCACCTAAAATAGCATGAGCACAAAAAGCGAAATCTCTTGAAGTTTCTCTCGCATCAAGTCCATAGTGTGATTTAAACCATTGCCGATCCTCGTCAACAAGACTCACTAAAGCTATCGGAGTATCACAAATAAGAGCTGCAAGCTCTGTGAGATCATCATATGCTTGCTCTTCAAGTGTATCTAAGATTTCAAGCTCTCTAAGAAATTCTAATCTTTTATCTTCATTTAATGGCTTCTTTGCTTTTTTAATGAGAAAATCCTGTATAAATATAGTCTAACTACTTTTCGGAATATTTTTTAAAGTCTAAAACAATACTTTTTCAATCAGCTATAATCTAGTTTTCCATCGAATCTAAGCTATTAGAAATATTTGATTGTATTTACTACAACAAGAAATAATACGGAAAAAATCAATATACCTGATAAATTTCATCATCCTATAAAGGTAAATTTATAACGAAAGTTGTCCCATTATCCTTTTTAGAATCGATGATAATTGAACCATCATGATAAGATACAATTTTTGCAACAAGAGGAAGTCCATATCCTGTACCTTGCTCGCCTTCAGTTCCATTAGTTGAGGTTGTTTTAGTTGGATCAAAATCTGTCTCAATCTGATCAGAAGTCATTCCGACTCCTTCATCTTTAACTTTAATAATGACATTGTTATCAACTGAGGCCCATGAAATATAAATTTTCTTCCCTTTTTCGGAAAACTTTATTGCATTTGTAAATAAATTAGTAAAGGTTTGTCTTATTCGTTCTTTGTCCAAGTAAACGCAAAGATTTTCATCACCTTCAAGCTCTAATGAAATGTTTTTCTTTTCACCTAAATACTTAATCAGTGCCCAGGAACTTTCAACAAGTGATTTCAGATTACTTTCTGACTTATTAATCTGAATTTTTCCAGATTCTATAGCACTCATATTCAATATGCTTTCAACCATTTCTAAACAACTCTCAGAAGTCATTTTTATAAGCTTTATATATTCTTCTGTCTCTTCTTCTTTCGTTTCTTCACATATCATCTCAGATAGAGATAGAACATTTCCTAGAGGGTTTTTTAAATCATGCGCAACAACACCAACAAGTCTATTAATTTTATCGTTTGCATCAGAAAGTTCTTCATTTGTTTTATTTAATTCTTCTTTAATCAACTTAGCTTCTATAAAACGTCCTATTGTATTGGCCATAATTTCAATTAGTTCAAATTGATGAAAGTCAAAACCTTCGTGCCTAATGGCTTTATCTGTGAAATTAATAGTACCAAAAATCTCACCATTTACATATATAGGAGCGCTTATATATGATTCGAGTTGCATATTAATATATACAGGATGATTACACATCTTTTTGTTAGCACCAACATGTGGAAAAGCGACAGTCTTTCTGCGTTCAAAAACCTCTCTACAATATGTGTCTTCTAGAGGAAAAGTTTGACCAACCTCTAAACCTTCTAACGGAGAAGAATAAGCTAATATTGTATAAACATCATTTTCGATACGGCTAACAATCCCTGTGTCTAAATGAAATAATCTCTTACCTATCTCTAAGTATTCTCTAAACAAGTCATTTTCTGAGTGATAATTTTTTGTAACTACCTCATGAAGTAGCTTAAGATCATTAATAAAGTCATCACTTTCAAGTTTATGAACACCCATGAAATCCTCCTCATAGTCAGCCTTCTTCTTATCGGCACTTACTAAAATCATTGTAGTTAATTTTTCTAAAAATCAGTTCATTTCAGGAAGCTTTAACTATCGAAGATAACTAGAGGTTTTAATTTAAATATACTCTTATTATCATTGCCTATCTTTTTTGAACTATAGACAAATCAAAAAGAAGATGTTGTACTGGTCTTCAAAAGTGGGCGGGATTCATGAAAATATTGATTATATTGTTTTTATTTTTCAATCTTCAATTCATATTTGCTGAAACTAGAGACTCCGGTGATCCATTCTTTATTGGTGATCCTATGTCGTTTTACAAGCCAACGGAACAGCTTGTAAAATTCAGGTTTCCAGATTCAAAACTTCTTTTTATTTCAACATTTGGTTCTGGAAGTCCAGACCCGCGCTGTTCGAAAATTGGCTGGCAATTTATATATGAAGATTCCAATAGTTCAGTTGGTATTCGACGAAGTTTTCGGCATATTTCCCAGTTAGACGGTAGTTGCGCCTACGTTCCGGATGAACCTCTTAGAGTTAGTAAAGAGGACTTCCCAATCTTGGGATATTCGCCTGTTCAAAATAGGATCAATCTAGTTCGTGTTAAACTTCAAGAAGCAATGGCTTCAGCAATCGAAGTTGCTGGAAATGGCTTTTCACCTAGGTGGGTGAAGCTTGTTACACCAGTACATCCACGTGCTGCAGGCCGAATATTTTGGAATTTTCGAGGACCGGTTTTCTGCAACAAAGCCACTGAAATTACTATTGATGCCTCAACTGGCTTGTTTGAACCTTACTTTTCTACGGTTTCTGAGTGCGAATAAAGATCACTTCACAAACCTGTAAGGCTCAAAACAAAAATGATTAAGTTGAATCCTCATTGAGGACTAAAGAAATCTATCGAGGTCTTTTTGCAGCTAAGGATAAGTTTCATTTATACACAAAGCTTCATCAGTCTCTGATATTCTATGTGCGTAAAACTATAACTCAGATAAGCTTACATTAACAATTTCAGCATGTTCGATTGATTCGTTAAGACCTTCAAATAAAGATTTATTTTTTGCACGAGATATAAGTAATCGTTGATTACGGTAATCTCCAACGAAAGAGTCATAATTCGCTTCAAGTTTATTAATGCAAGAAGCTTTAGCATCTCTTATCTCTCCTACTTGTAAGTTCCTCTTATTGGATAGTTATTATTTGGATCTCTAATCCAATTTAATCCTGAAAGTAATGCGTTTAATTCAGGCCTTACAAAAGGATTGTTTGAAATATCAACAACATGAAGATTAAAGTCTTCATTTACTACAAACAGTCCTGGTTCAGCAAAGGGACGGTCTGTCTCTTGTGGAGATCTCGGATTAGAAATATAAACTCCCAATTCTTGCATTTGCTCTAAAGAGAGATCATAACCAACATCAAATGTTAGTCCTAACTTATCTTGAGCTTGAATCTTTGCCTTTTCTTCAGTATCTGCTGAAACGGCTACTATATCGACGCCTGCTTTTAAAAAAGCGTCCTTCATTTCAGCAATATTTGCTAAATACTTTGTACAAAGTGGACAATGCTTACCTCTATAAACGACAACCATCTGCCAAGTGGCACCATTTTTTGGAACACCTAAAGTGATTTCTACACCATTGAGTGTTTTAACATTAATCTCAGGAAACTTATCTCCTGCTGCTAATTTATAAGTGTTCATTAGAATACCTCCCGAAGATGCTTAGCCAATCTTTTAAAGTCATTTTCTATGTCTGCATTTTTCATAACGTCATAGCAAGCAAATGTGGGTAATGGCTTCATTCCAAAAAATCTAAAATT
Organism: uncultured Bacteriovoracaceae bacterium; assembly: GCA_964342535.1. Taxonomy (GTDB): domain Bacteria; phylum Bdellovibrionota; class Bacteriovoracia; order Bacteriovoracales; family Bacteriovoracaceae. Next base: position 8,508 of record CAYFHZ010000056.1, read on the forward strand.
CATATGCTGTGGAAAAAATAAGTCATCAACACTCTTTCCTTGAAACAGATATTCATTTTCGTCGTTAAACGACTCTTCTGGAGCATTAAAAGTTAAAGACAACATATATTTTGTATCTGTCAATAAACCACCTGCACCATAGTTTTCTTTTGGAGTTTTTTCTGAGCGACCATCATTTTGGCAAAGCTTACCAAACATTCCTGCGGTATAAACTTCATCCATATATTTTTTAAAACTCCAAGGAACGCCCATCCAATTTACTGGCGACTGAAGAATAACAAGATCTGCCCAAACATGTTTTTCAACCTCCTCTTCGACATCCCAATTATCCTTCATAGTAGTTGTTCTAATTTCATAGCCTTTAGAGCTGAGGAAATTTCCAATTTTATCAGCAACAGTTCTATTCAGTTCTCCTTTGGCAAATTGGTATTCTTGATGTGTATTTATAATCAGTGCTTTATTCATGTTGACCTCCGTATTTGATAACAATTCGTCTATGTGCTAATATAAACCACTGGTATAAAATATCAACCAGTGTACTTTTAGTAACTACAAGAGTTTATATGAAAAAAATTGATAAACGCCCAGAAACTAATAGAAAAAGAAAAAAGACAGTGGAGAAATCCTGTGCAAAGCCCTGCCCCATCGAGAGAGGAATGCGCTTAATTGGAGGAAAGTGGAAGGGCTCGATCTTATGGCATCTCAAAGATGAGCCCATTCGATTCAATGAGCTGTCGAGACTTTTAGGTGGTGCCAGCAAGAAAATATTAAATGAACGGCTCAAAGAAATGGAAGAAAATGGTCTTTTAAAAAGAGTTGTCATTAGTGATAGACCAATTGCCGTATCTTACGAGTTAACCACATTTGGAAAAACCGCTTTGAATATTTTAGAACAACTAAAAGACTGGTGTGAAGATAATAATCTTTAAAAAACGTATTACTAATGCAAGAACTGAAGGCTTTAACAACGTAACAAAGTCAATGATTAAGAATGCTTATGGATTCAAGAACGTTGAAAACTACAGATTAAAAATATTAAATGTCCGATCTAGTAGTTAAGAGTGCAGTGCAAGACACAATGAAAGAAGAAGAATCATTTTAGGGCATAAAAAAACCCTTGTAAAAACAAGGGTTTTAAAGACGTTTTTTAAGTGGTGCCCCGACGTACACAGTTATCGAACTGCGATCCTAAACGAAACGGGGCATTAGAACGCATAAACAATTATAATTATAAAGTTTCTTTAAAAAATGGAACTAATGCATCTACAGCTTCCCCTACAAATTCTTGTCCATCGTAAAGTTCCATATGATTTGCACCTTCAACGACATGAAGATTTTTCTTCTCGCTTGCTGCTCTATTCACAAGATCTTCACTCATCCATTTACTACCAGCATTACTTCCTGCAATTGAAAGTAAAGGTTGAGTTAAAAATGCTTCGGCTTTATTGTATGCATCGTAAGTTACAAGTTGAGTTAAACTTCTAGACGTTGCAAAGCCTGGGGTTGTAGGATGCTGACATCTGTCAGTATGATAATACTCCCAAGCTTGTCTCAGTTCTTCATTTGGAGCATCTTCTTCTTTAAGAGGTGCCATAGGCATAGTTGCTAATTCATTATTACGAGCATCTGCTGATCTGGCTTGTGCTCCACCTAAAAGATAAGGCATTGCATCTGAATCTTTAACACTTCCATCCCATCCATTTCTAAACATAGATCCGATGTTTACAGCACTAACAGTCCCAACTGATTTGATTCGATGATCGTTAATGGCGGCATTTGCGGTATAACCTCCACCTGCACACACTCCCATGGCTCCAATTCTCTCTTGATCTACATAAGAAAGAGTCGTTAGGTAATCAATAACAGCACTAACATCTTCAGTTCGGATATAAGGGTTTTCTAATTGACGAGGCTCCCCTGTACTTTCTCCTTGATAAGAGGCATCGTAAGCAATCGTAATAAATCCATTATCAGCTAAATTTCTGGCATAAAGTCCTGCCGTTTGCTCTTTAACTCCCCCTCCTGGATGAGAAATAACAATCGCTGGGTATGATTTAGACTTATCAAAATCAGCGGGAAAATTTATAACAGCGGCCATAGTAATGTTTAAATTGTTTGTGTTTTTAAAATTAATTTTCTCTTGCATAATTTTCTCCTTGTGAAAATTTATTCTTTATTTCTTTTATAAAATCATCAGTTGAAATCTGGCTTCCCATTCGACCGCGTTTAACAGCTTTATGATCAAAGGACTTAGCTCCATTTTTCATAACAATCGATTTAAATTCATCAATATGCTCTTGACCAAAATTACTGTTATATGAGTTGAATAAGACAACATCTTTATCATCAAATTTATTATTCTTTGCAAATTCAAACCTAAATCCTCACGACTCAAGACCAAAAACAATCTAATCGTTGGCCTTATGG
>CAYFHZ010000057.1:0-10934 GCA_964342535.1 uncultured Bacteriovoracaceae bacterium
CGGTCCGTCGTGTCCATAAAAGATATTTCCAAATATTGTAAATTCTCTTTTAGGTATATTTAGTAAGATCCATTGTTTTCCATCAATATAGATCCAAGGTAAAACAAGATAGATAATGATTAAGAACCAATAAAATTTTGTACGCCTATTTTTCCATTTACCAGAAATATCTTCAGGGTGGATAAAGACGCGATTACCTTTTTCGTCAGTTGTCGCGAGTCTTGATTCTGGTAGCTCTTTGCTCATTATCTATCTCATTTTTTTATTATTCGTACAGATTACCTTCTGCTTCTTTTGGGTTTTCTGGGGTTGTTCCTTTAAATTGGCGAACATACTCAGTTACGGCCATAAGCTGGTCTTTACTAAGCTTTAGTCCCCAAGCTTCCATACCTTTATCAACGACACCTTTATCGATAACTTTATAAATAGCTTCAATGGATCCATCACCGTTTTTCCAGTAATTATCTGTTAGATTTGGGCCAACGAGTCCACCACCATCAGCGCCATGACATGCTTTACATTTTCTTCTAAAAGTCTTTTTTCCAAGTTTTTTGGCTTTAGCTGTTGCTACAAAAGTATTGTACTTTTCCGTGTCAAATTGATTATTTTTGGCTTCCCATTCAGCTGCAGCTTTTTCAACAAGGGCCATTTCTTCTTTGTATTCGTCCATAAGAGTAGGACCAGACATAACGCTATAGTAAATAAAGTAACCAATTGCAAAGGCAATACAAGCATAAAATATACCTAGCCACCACGCAGGCAGAGGATGATTTAGTTCGTGTATTCCATCATAATTATGGTCGAGGAGGATTTTTTTCTCATCCTCAAAGACTTGAACTTTTTCATTATCATTATTACTCATTTTCATTTCTCCCTTCAGAAAGTGGGATATTTCCCACTTCTTGATACGTTTTTTTACTATCCTTTCTAAAGATTAAAAAAAGAACAGTGATAAAAATTGTGACAAAGATTAAAAGTGCAAAAGTTGATAGCCATGGCATATCCCAGTTTGCGAGTACTTGAGATTTCATTAGTTACCTCCTAAGTCCTTTCCTAATCTTTGTAAGTAAGCAATAAGAGCAATAATTTGCTTATCCTTCACTTTCATCTCAACACCACTAGATTCCATCTCTTGAGTAATCTCTTCTGCTTGTGCTTTTGCATCAGAGATTGCATTGGCTACATCAGCTTCAGAGTATGGAACTCCAAGTGCCATCATGACTTTAAGTTTTTTAGGTAATACTTCATAACCAGTGTTTTTCTTAATAAGCCAAGAATACTCAGGCATAATTGATCCTGGAGTCATCTCTCTTGGATCGATCATGTGACGATAATGCCAAAAATTAGGACGCTTGCCACCTTCACGGGCAAGATCAGGTCCAATTCTTCTTGATCCCCACTGAAAAGGTCTATCGTAAATAAATTCAGTAGCTTCAGAAACCTTACCGTATCGAAGTTTTTCGTTGGCCATAGGTCTAATCATTTGAGAGTGACATGTATAACATCCCTCACGAACATAGATATCTCTACCTGCTAACTCAAGCGGAGTATAAGGCTTAACCTTTTCACTAATTTCAATGAATTTACTTGATGTGAATGCTGGATAGAACTCGATTGCTGTACCAACAAAAACTGCAATAAAGGCAAGAACAGCAAATATAGCAGTCATACCTTCAAGTTTTCTATGCCCAGTATCTGTATTATTTGAAGTTTTCCAAGTTGGTGCTGGAGCTTCATAAAGTTCTTCAGCTTCTTGCTTTGGAGCACCTTTGATTGTTTTAATCATGTTGTAAACCATAATAAGCATACTAGAGAAAACTAAAAGTCCACCAGCAAGTCTTACATAATAAAGTGGAAGAATTCTAGTTACTGTCTCAACAAAGTCCGGATAAACAAGTGCACCATTAGCATCAACTGCTTTCCACATAAGACCTTGAGTAATACCTGCAATTAACATTGAAAGGTAATACAAACCAAGACCGATTGTTCCCGTCCAAAATTGAGTATTTCCAAGTTTCATTGAATAAATTTCAGTTTTCCATAATCTTGGAACAAGATAGTAAAGCATACCTGCGGCCATGAAGTAGTTCCAACCGATACCACCACCATGAACGTGACCAATAATCCAGTCTGTATAATGTCCAAGAGCACTTACTGATTTAATAGAAAGAAGTGGACCTTCAAATGTCGACATCCCATAAAAAGTAACACCTGTTGCAAAAAACTTAAGGATAGGCTCTCGTCTTACTCTATCCCAGGCTCCTCTTAGTGTAAGAAGACCGTTGATCATACCACCCCAAGATGGAGCCCATAACATAACAGAAAAAATCATACCAAGCGTTTGTGCCCAATCTGGCAGAGATGTATATAAAAGGTGGTGAGGTCCAGCCCATATATAGATAAAAATTAATGACCAAAAGTGTACAATTGATAATCTATATGAATAAACAGGTCTGTTGATTGCTTTAGGTACAAAATAATACATCAAACCAAGTACTGGTGTCGTAAGGAAAAAGGCAACAGCATTATGACCATACCACCACTGAACAAGTGCATCTTGAACACCTGCAAAGATAGGATAACTTTTCATTAAACTTACTGGAAGTGATAGAGAGTTTACAATGTGAAGCATTGCTACAGTTAAAATAGTACTTATATAGAACCAAATAGAAACATAGATATGCTTTTCTCTTCTTTTCCACAGAGTTCCGAAAATATTTACTGCAAAAACAACCCAAATGACAGTGATCGCAATATCAATCGGCCATTCAAGTTCAGCATATTCTTTACCTGTTGTAATACCAAAAGGCAGTGTAAGTGCAGCAGCAACAATTATAAGCTGCCATCCCCAAAAGTTAATACGGCTTAGTAAATCACTAAACATTCTAGCTTTACAAAGTCTTTGCATAGAATAGTAAATACCTGTAAAGATACTATTCCCAACAAATGCGAATATAATTGCATTCGTATGAAGTGGTCTAAGACGGCCAAAAGTTGTCCATTCTAGACCAAGATTAAATTTCCAAAATGCTAATTGGGCTGCAATGATAATCCCAACGAGCATCCCAACTACTCCCCATAGGAGAGTCGCACTTGCAAACAATTTGACGATTTTATCGTCATAGGAGAAGCTCTCCATGTTTTCATTCGACTGACTACTCATACATCATTTCCTTTAGATTTAGATTCCTCTTCGATTAATATTTTATAAGATGGTGTTTCGAGATCTTCGTATTGGCCTTTTTTGACAGAAAATATAAATAACGCAACAAAGACAAGCGCTAAAATGAGGGCCAAGGGTAATGTGACTAATAATATATCCACGTAATTCCTACTATAGTAAAACTATAAAAAGTTTTAATCTTAATTTAATTGAAATTAAGATAAATTATTATGATTTATATCAGCTTTGGTAGTGAGAATTACTCACTTAAAAGTATGTCTTAATTGTTTGGTTCCCCAAACAGTAGAGAGTAAAACAGTCAGACTACTAAGGGGCATAAGGATCGCTGCTAGTAGAGGGGAGATAAGACCAAGTAGTGCAAGAGTACATCCAATAATATTGTAGAAAAGTGAAAAAATTAAATTTCTTTTGATGAGATTAATTGTCTCTTTTGAAGCAATAATAAGTGCAAAAACTTTGTCTAGGTTACTATCAGTTATAAAAACATTACTTGCTCTTAAAGAGATATCCACACTTCCATGTACAGCAACTCCAACATCAGCAGAACTGAGAGACATAGCATCATTTGCACCATCTCCCAACATCATAACATGTTCACTATTTTTAACTAGCTCAAGCTTATCATCAGGTTTCATTTGGGAGTAAGTATTTTCAGGAGAAATTTTTAGTTCTGAAGCAATTTTTGATACAACTGCTTCATTATCTCCTGATACGATTTTGATATTAAAATTCATAGATTGCAATTTTGATATGATTTTTGCAGCATTTTCTTTAAGACCATCTTCTAAAAATATTTTTGTCACAAGCTTTTTGTCTCGAAACAATCCAATTGCAGTCACAATATTATTCTCAGGCGTAATTGGTTTAATCTCATAAACTGTATCATTATAAAGTGCTCTTGGTCCCTTTGCTAAAATTTCTTCATAGTTTTCCAGCTTAAGCTCCTTAATCTCATGACTATGACTAAGTCTAAGGTACTGTATAATTGACTTGGCAATAGGGTGAGTCGTTTTTGACTCAAGGGCATATATAATAGATGCATGATTTTCAGAAGTTAGTTCTTCCCATTTAGTTACTTGAAATTTTCCCTGAGTAAGAGTTCCTGTTTTATCAAAAAAAATATTTTTTACTAAATTTGTTTGTTCAATAACAAGTTCATCCTTAATGATAATCCCCAACTTCGCAAGTCTTGCAAGGGTTAAAGTGAGACTTAGTGGTGTTGCAAGTCCTAAAGCACATGGGCAGGTAATGATGATTAGTGTGAGAGATCTAATAAAAGCTTCGTAAGGATTTCCTAGATATAACCAGTATAAAAAGACCAAAATAGCGATACTTAAAACAATAGAAACAAAATAATGGGCAATTTTATCGGAAATAGTCATGATTTTAGTTTTTTTATTCCAACCCTTCTCAACATTACTAAGAATTTGTCCAAGTTTAGAATCGGTTGGGCTTTTTAAAACTGTTGCATATAAATTTTGATCCAGATTGACTGTTCCTGAAAATAACATATCTCCTACTTTAACTTTTTGAGGAAGAATTTCTCCCGTTATAAGAGAGTTATTTGTAGAAGATTCACCCTGATATATCCTACTATCTGTAGGAATAGTTTCTCCAGGCTTAATAAGAATTTTATCGTCAATTTCGAGAAAATTTGCAAAAACTTCTTCTTCATTACCTTGAGCATCTATTCTATTGGCAATGATATTAGTAAAAAAATTTGAAATTTCAGAGGCTGCAAGGCCTTTTTGCTGTGACTTTTTAAGTATAAACCTTGATGTTAGAAGTAGAAATATCAAAGTTGTAAGCGAATCAAAGTAGATATGCTTTCCATGATCAAGAACATTAATAAAGCTTAAGCTTCCGCCAAGCAAAAGGGCAATAACGATAGGCAAATCAATAGAAAAAACTCTATTTTTAAGTGCCAAGAACGCTGAAATGTAAAATGGTTTTGCAGTATAAAGAGCAACAGGTAAAAAAAGAAAAAAACTAATCCAGTCAAAATATTGTTTGATTATTCCTTCTGCTCCTGCATAAACAGAAAATGCAAGAAGCATTATATTTCCAGTACAGAAAAAAGAAATAGCAATTCGGATGAGATCTTTTTGGTCTTCTTTTTCTTGAAGCTTCTTAGCAAGACCATCTTCAAGGATCGGGTGAGGGGGATAGCCAAGAACTTCAAGCTTCTTAGCTATTTTGCTAAAGCTCGTCCGCTCATCGATTGTGATCTCAACAGTCGATTTTGACATATTAAGCCTGGAGCCGATAACTCCAATTTCAAAGCTAGGTAATTTTTCAATAAGCCATAAACATGCAACGCAATGAATATTCTCAAGATAGAAGGCCATCTTTAAATATTTTTTTTCTTTATGAGCATATTTATTCAAAAATTCAGCATGATCAAGGTATTGATATTTTTGATTTGTTTCTTCAACAGTCGCAAATGTCTCTTTTCCAGAAGTTTCTCTAAGAGAATAATAACTATCAAGTTTATGTTCTTTAAGAATAGTAAAAACTGTTTTACAGCCTTCACAGCAAAAAGTTTTATCTTCGTGCCTAATGGGAATAATTACTTTTTGAGCACAGTGATCACATTTGGAATTCATGAACTGATCTTATAATGATAATGATGCAAAATACATGATTTTAATCAGGTCAGAGTCGTTTACAAACTGTTAGTGCTTTTTTATAAGCTCATCAAGCTTTCTGACTTCATCCCTTCTAATTTCTTCTAGAATAAATTCATTTTCAGGATCTTGGTCATACAGAGAGGAGCTTTGCTTTGATTGGATTTGATCTCCCATGATTTTAGGATCAGCATTATGAAAAAGCTCTTTTCCTATTTTCTTAGACTCAGAAAAGCCTTTTTTGACTTTTTTATTTAATGTGTCCTGAATATCAGTTCCAATTGGACCGAAATAACTTGATAGGTGATAAAACATCGGTTTTTCGTTAAATTCAAATGAAAGAAGAACAAAACTTACAGCAAAAGAGATTGTAAATTTAAAAAGAAAGCCGATCATGCGATTATCTCTCCTGTATATGGGTTTTGGGTGTAGATGATTCGACAATCATATTCTTTAAAATTAGAAATAAGAGTATAACCAAAAGTGTACCTATCAAGCTCATTTACTTGCTCAAAATACTTAGCAGCTTGAACTTTTTGTAACACCTTAGGTGCATCTAAATTTGTCATGATATCGTATTCACTATCCAATGTACTTAAAAAACGTCCGAGTAAGATATTCATGCTTTCTGTATATAAAGACAGAAATGCTCCTCTTTCTTTTTCAGAAATACTTTTTTTGTAGGTATCAAGTAAACATATAAATGATCCACTTAATTCACCTTGAGCTTGAAAATGTAATATGAGTTCATGATCAGTGGGAAAATGGACTTTTTGAGCTTTAATAAGTGGTCTATCAAGAATTAAGAATGCTTGATTATAGATATTTATTTCTTTTGGTAAGCTCGAATTGAGTTGATGAATTAACGGGTATTCAAGACTGAGATTGTTTTCATTAATTAACTCTTTCATCTTAATCCTCCTGAATTTCTGAAATAATTTTTTCGACTGATGTTATAAGTTCTTCTTGTGTAAAAGGTTTTTGAATAAAATCACTTGCCCCCGCAGATATAGAGTCGATTACAATACTTTCTTGTGCGAGTGATGAGATCATTATAACTTTTGTCTTTTTTATATTAGTACTAATGTATTCGGCCAGTTCGATACCACTAACATCAGGCATAACGACATCAACAATACAAATATGAGCTTTTCTATCTTTTAGAATATTAATAGCTTCTTTTGCATTACTGGCCTCGCCAATAATATTATACCTAGGAAGGTCAAGCATTTCTGAAATTTTGACTCTAGAAAAATCAGAGTCGTCTACAATAAGTATATGGTATTTGTCTGCCATAGCATCCTTGCTTTGCGAATTAGAATTTACTCTTATTTATTGTATCTAAAATGAGAAAAGAATGAAAATAAAAAAAGGAAGCATTGCTTCCTTTTTTGTTATGCTGCCATTTGAGATGGCTTAGTAGGTTGATTTTTATGCTTTTTGCGTTCTTTATGAAAATCTTTAATATGAGTATCCCAGTCAAGTACTGCTACTTCTAGGACTTCTTTAAAGTTTTTAACCGGAATAAAGTTAATCTTTTTTCTAAATTCATCTGGTATATCAACTAAATCTTTTTGGTTTTTCCAGGGAATAATAATTGTTTCGATTCCCATTCTCATGGCGGCCAATGCTTTTTCTTTAATACCTCCAACTGGTAGTACCTTACCTGTTAGGGTAATTTCACCTGTCATTGCAATATCTTTACTGATAACAGTGTCTGTCAGTACAGATACTACGGTCGTTGCAAGCGTAATACCAGCACTTGGTCCATCTTTAGGAATAGCACCAGCTGGTAAGTGAATGTGAATTTCATTGTTTTCGAATAATTCATCATCAATTCCAAAGTCTTCAGCTTTGCTTCGGATAAATCCAACAGCAGCTTGTGCTGACTCTTTCATCACATCACCAAGTTGTCCTGTAAGAGTAACTCCTCGACCTTTCATCTTTGTCGCTTCGATGTAAAGAATTTCTCCACCAGCAGCTGTCCAAGCTAAACCAGTGGCGACTCCAATTTCATCAAACTCTTTACCATCTTCACTACTATAAACAGCAGGCCCAAGTAGTGTTTCAACTGCATCAGGTAGGATATGAGTTTTACTATTTTCTCCAGTTGCTATTTTCTTCGCAACTTTTCGACAAAGAGAGCCAATTTGTCTTTCAAGGTTTCTCAGACCGGCTTCACGGGTAAATCCATTTATAACTGATTTAACGCCTTCATCGTGAAAAGTAATATGATCGTCAGTAATACCATTTTCATCCATTTGTTTTGGAATGAGATACTGCTTTGATATTTCAAGTTTTTCTTCTTGTGTATACCCACTGAGGTTTATAACTTCCATTCTATCCCTTAATGGACCTGGAATATTTTCTAAAACGTTAGCAGTTGCTAGGAACATAACGTTAGATAAATCATATGGGACATTTAAGTAGTGATCTCTAAAATTAAAATTTTGCTCGGGATCAAGTACTTCTAAAAGAGCACTTGAAGGATCACCTTTATAGTCAGAACCTAGTTTATCTATTTCATCAAGCATAATAACTGGATTAACAGATTTTGCCTGCTTCATTGCTTGAATAAATCTTCCTGGCATTGCTCCAACATATGTTCTTCTATGACCTCTAATTTCTGACTCGTCTTTCACCCCACCTAGTGAGATCCTTATGAATTCTCTTCCCATTGCTTTAGCAATAGATTTCCCTAGTGAAGTTTTTCCAACACCAGGAGGTCCAGAAAAGCAAAGTATAGGCCCTTTTACCTTTCCATCTTTAAGACTTCTTACCGCGAGATGTTCTAATATTCTTTCTTTGATTTTCATGAGATCAAAATGTTCTTGATTCAATACATCTGTAGCATGTTGAAGATCTGTAATTTCATCAGATTTTTCACTCCAAGGAAGATCAATCATCCATTCAAGATAGCTTCTTAGTATCGAAGACTCAGAAGAGTCAGGATGCATTCTTTCTAATCTCGTTAATTGTTTTAAACACTCCACCTCAACTTCTTGAGGCATGGTCTTGGCTACAATTTTATTTTTTAATTCTAAAAATTCATCTTGAGGAGAACCGTCACCGAGTTCACTCTTCATTTGTTTTATTTGTTCTCTTAAAAAATACTCTTTCTGTGTTTTTGAAATTTCTTCAGAGGTACTAGATTTTATCTGCTCTTGATAACTTAAAATTTTGAGTTCACTTAATAGAATATCATTTAATCTATTCAGTCTTTCCATGGGATCAAGAGTTTCTAAGATCTCCTGAGCTTGTTGTACTTTTAAATTGAGATTTGAAGATACAAGATCAGCAAAGCGACTAGGGCTGTGAATATCTTCAAGAATCATTAAAATATCTGGAGAGAGAGCTTTACTCTTATTAATAAGGTGCTCTAAATTTTCCTTTACTGATCTTAATAAGGCTTCTACCACTTCTTGTGTCTCTTGAACTTCAATCGTTTCAACTTTGGAAACTTTAACTTCAAAAAATGGCTCATCATGTAAGAATTTAGTAATTCTTGCCTTTGCTAAACCTTGTACAAGAATTTTTAATCGACCATCAGGTAGGCTTCTTTTTCTCATAATCATGGCCACTGTACCCATTGAATAAATTTCAGATGGTGACGGAGCTTCCGCTTGAATATCTTTTTGACTCGCAAGTAGTATGAGGCGATCTGTATTTTCTAATGAATGCTCTACCGCTTGAATAGATGATTCTCTTCCTACATATAAGGGTAAAATCATAAAAGGGTATACAACAATATCCCTAATTGGTAACAAAGGGAGTTTTTCCTTGAACTCTATATTCTCACCCTCGTAGTTTGTAACCATAACATGTTCCTCCAGCTAATTTTGAACGCTTTACAAGTCCGTTTGCTTAGATCTTTTCGGGAACTTAGTTTGAATCTTTATATTTATTTTATGTTTTTGATAAAAAAAAGAGGAAAAATTTTTCTGGTTGATCAGGTGACAGATTTGATATGATGTCATGAGGTAATGTGATATTAGGAATTTACAAAGGAATTAAGTTAAATGTCTGACAGAATTAATATAGTTATTCTTGCTGCGGGAAAGGGTACAAGGCTAAAGATAAATACTCCAAAGCCCCTTTGTAAGGCGCTTGGAAAACCTTTAGTAGATCATGTTATATCTGAATTAGAAATAGCTAAGACAACGTCTAAAAGAGAGTTTAGTTATGGCGTGGTCGTAGGGCATGAAAAAGAATTAGTTAGAAATTATATAGAAAAGAGTTTTTCTAATATTGATGTGAAATTTGCGGACCAAGTTGAGCAAAATGGAACTGGCCATGCAGTTCAATGTTTTTTTAGTCAACATGTCGATTCTATCAAGAATAAATACACAATTGTCTCTTGCGCAGACACACCTTTAATTAAAGCAAATGTTTATGAGAACTTGATTGATGAAATGGAGGCTTATCAGTATGATGCTCTTTGCGCCACTTTCACCTTGAATAACCCTACAGGTTATGGACGAATTGTTCCAGGTAACCCTGGCTTTGATATCGTTGAGGAAAAAGATGCTACACCTGCTCAAAGAGAAATCAAGACAGTAAATTCTGGGCTTTATATTTTCAAAACAGCTCATATTGAAAATCATATAAACAAACTTAATAATCAAAATAAATCGGGAGAATTTTATCTAACGGATTTATTAAAAAGTGAGTTTAATGTTGCGACTATGGATTTTAATAATAGTGACCTTTTTTTAGGGGTAAATAATTTATTGCAACTTTCCCAAGTTGAAGAAATTCTTCGTTTGAATAAGCTTGAAGATCTAATGCTTGCTGGTGTGCAAATTCAAAATCCAAGTTCAGTTTATATTGAGTCAGATGTAGAAATTGCTGCTGAGTGTATAATTCAGCCAAATGTTTATATCAGCGGAAGTACTAAAATTGGAGCATTTACCATTGTTGAAACAGGTTCAATTATTAAAAATTCAGTTGTTGGTGAATCTACAGTCATTAAAGCTAATTGTTATCTAGAAGGTGCTATAATTGGTAGTCAGGCGCAGCTTGGGCCAATGGCAAGGTTTCGAGAAGGTACGCATATTGGAGACGAGTGTAAGATCGGAAATTTTGTGGAAAAAAAGAAAGTACATTTTCATCAAGGTGTTAAA
>CAYFHZ010000058.1:0-10865 GCA_964342535.1 uncultured Bacteriovoracaceae bacterium
TGGTAAATCTTGTTCTATAAATCCATGTGATTTAAAGAGTTCATTTTCTAGGCTTATAAATGAACCTTTAGGTATTTCTGATTGATTTGTTTCGTTAAGTTTTTTTCTTGCTTTTTCATTATCCCATAAATCATAGCTAAGAACTACAGCACTATATTGTAAGTGGAGATTACAAGCATATTTAACAAGTGGATCCAGAGAACTTGTTTCCATTAAGGTATTTAATATAATTCGAGAGTCTATGTATATGGTCCAAAAGTCGTCTAAAGTCTTTCGCTCTAGACGATTAAGAATAAGGTTTCTTTCTTTTTTATATCGAATTAGAATGGGCTTGATTTCATTATTGTAATGATCTACCAAGTTAAGAATTCTGTTAATATTTTCTTTGGCGATGAGGCTGTCTTGATTTTTTGCATATAAAGATGTTGTAAATAGAAGTAGTGTTATAAATATTTTCATAAATAAAGATTAAATTCTTTTTATGTTTTTTTCTAGTATTCACGTTCAATTTTTCGTAAAAACAGATAGTTAAATTTATAACAATTTATAACAGTAGTATTTATGTCATTTATTAAATAAGCTTAGACATGATGTAGTGAGGTCCGACATCTGGTATTTCAAATTCATCACTGACAATTTCAAACCCAACTTTTTCATAGAACCCAACTGCAGTCTTTCTAGCATTACACCAAAGTCTACTTACGTGGTTATTTTTAATAATGGGGAAAGCTGTTTTTAACAATGCTTGGCTGAGACCTTGACCTTGGTAAGGTTTAAGTGTGGCCATACCACGGAGCTGATATTGGTACTCTTCAGGAAATTTACTATGATTTTTTAGATAGAATGATGCGACACTTGCAAGTTTATCATCAATATAAGCACCAAGATGAAAAGTAGAATCATCTTTATCTCCATCAAAATAACATGTATCAATGGCCTTGCCTGGGCGTAGAATTTTTTGTCTAATTGAATAGGTATCTTTAGCATCAACTTGTTTTACAATCATAATCTAGAGAATATACGGTAAAGTGAAGGAATTTACAAATAAAGAAAAATCTTACTTATTTATAATCATTTGTTAACAATATAAATTATTTGGATTTTCTCATTAGTAATTCTCCACCTAGCTTAGAAAGTGTTTCAGAGAAAATTTCAATAACAAGGTCAGGAAAGCGTGAGGCCACACCATTGTAATGAGATTCTGCATATAATAAGCATCTATTTTGAAATTCTTTAATCTCAAATTGGCCTTTTAGCCCCTTAAATATTCCTGTTGGAAAAGTGAATGGGTATTTACCGGCTTTGGTTGGCCTATCAACTATTATATGAATGATCATGGGGTGAGGTAATAAAGTATGATCTGCTTTTAATGTAAAGAGTTTGTTATGATAAGTACTACTTTGAATAAAACTAATATAGTCTTTATAATTTTCTAAGAGTGAAAGTTTTCTTAATGCCTTGGAACATTTAACAGTGTGATATGCTAAAGCCTTGAGATCAAAACTTTGTTTATTGTTTTGTGACTGAACACTTGAAGTTGTTAAAACTTTCCCTTCCATCAAATATTTGAGTTGAGTTTGGCTAAGCTTCCACTTTGTATTTATAAAATGATTTAAGTCATTGGCTAAAGTTTCTGAGGCACATAAAAAAAAGAAGATATAAATAATGGAAATTTTTTGTTTCATTGTTTTTTATTTTAGATTTTTTTAAATATTAACGCAATTAGACTTTTCACAATGCTTCACACAAATTAAGCTAAATAACTGAAAACATTTGTATAAAGGACAAAGGACGTTCAAATTATGGCCATTAAAGAGGTTAAAAGAAAAGCTAAGAAGGTTAAAGAGGCGGAAATCGAGGCCAAAGATCAGCGTTGGCATTGCCGAAATCGTGTTACTCTTGTGTTTGGTTCAAATGATGTTGAAGAACTTGATACATATACTTATACTGAAGATTCATTAGAGTTTAAAACTGTTAAGTTCCATCAAGCTAAATCCAAAGCTATTGAAGAAATACTCGATAATTGTATTGATGAGTTTTATCGTGGTCATGTCACTGAGGTGAGAACAACCCTAAGCGATGATGGCCAGACAGTTACTATTCAAGATAACGGAATTGGTTTTCCTTTAGATAAAGTACCTATGGTTTACTCAGAATTTAGAACCGGTTCTAAGTTTAAAGATTTGGAAGTAGATGAAAAAGGATATTTACATAGAACTCTAGGTCAAAATGGTTTAGGGGCTGCTGCTACATGCTTAACCTCTGATGAATTTATAGTTACTGTTAAACATTACAACTCAAAAAAAGAACAAACGGTTAAGTTTATAGATGGTGCTTTGAAAATTACGAAGTCCAGGCCTAAGCCTTTTAAAGGGGCTTCTGGTGTTAAGATTGAATTAAAGCTTGCAAAAGAAGTATATAAAGATACTACAATAGATAAAGAGCTTCTTGAAAAAAGAATAATTGATCTGGCCTATAATAACCCTGGTTTAAAATTCATCTTTAATGATAAATTATATCATTATCAAAAGGGACTTTTTGAACTCGCAGGTAGAGTAAGTCATGATAAGGCCCAGCTTATTGGAGATGATAAATTTACCTTTGAAGGTGTTAATGTTAAAAAGAAAAAATTTAAAAGTCTGATTGATATTTCAGTATCTGTTGTTCTTGAACCTAATAGTGAAGAAAGAGAAAAATTTATTTCTTTTGTTAATTCAACTCCCACGTTTGATGGAGGCTTTCATCACGATCGTGTAAAAAGACTTTTTATTAATATCATAAAAGATAAATTAGATAGGGAAGCTAAAAAAGCAAAAGTTGCTTTAGTTGATAATGATATTTTAGGTGGAATGACTTTTGTTATTGGTATTATTATGCCAAATCCTCGATTCGAATCTCAAACTAAAAGAAAGTTGGTAAGGGATGCAGATTTAGATAAGGCCGTAGAGCAATTTATGGATAAGTATATGGCCAAGTTTATGCGAAATAATAAGTCTTATCTTGAGCACATCATTGAAAGAGCTAAATCAAGAGTTAGGTTTAATGCTCTAAAAGATGCTTCAAAAAAAGGTAAAAAACAGAAGAAACAAAGAGTAGAGAAACTTCTTGATGCCAATGAAAGAAAGAAGCGAGATCTGTGTACTTTGTTTATTTGTGAAGGGGACTCTGCAATTGGTGGTCTTCGTTCTGCGAGAAATAAACTATATCAAGGTGGAATTGCCCTAAAAGGCAAACCCATGAACGTAACTCAAGCCTCTATTAAAGATGTTCTTAATAATCAAGAGTTTTCAGATATAATGGCATCTATTGGACTGGTTATTGGCCAAAAAGCCGAAGAGACTGACTTACGATATAGTAAAATTGTCTTTCTTGCGGACTCAGATGTTGATGGTGGCCATATCAATACACTTTTAACAAATTTCTTTTTCACTTTTTGGCCTGAGCTATTTGAGCGGGGAAGTATCCAATTAGCGAAAGCTCCACTTTTTGAAATAATCACTGATAAGGAGCCTCTATATGCGGAGAGTGAAAGTGAATTAGAGAAGATTAAAAATACTCGTGGTGTAAAAATTAAAGAAATACAACGAAATAAAGGTTTAGGTGAAATGTCTCCTGAAGCTTTTAAGCATGTACTTAATCGAAATGATTATACTAAAATCACTGTGGATAATTTACCGGAAGCAAAGAGTATGCTGCATACTTGTTTTGGAAAAGATACTCAACTTCGAAAAGATTTATTACTTGATACCGAAACATATTCAGAATCTCATAGTAAAGCATCAACTAAAAATACAAGTGCTAAAAAAATCGCCTCTAAAAAAGTAACAAAAAAAGCTGCTAAAAAGGTAACTAAAAAAGTAGCGACTAAAGCTACTACAGCTAAAAAAGTTACAAAGAAGGCTGCAAAAAAAACTACTAAAAAGAAAACAGTAAGAAGGTAATATGACTGAAGAAACTTATTTACACTCACTAGAGTCGGTACCTCTAGAAGCCATTGTAAAAGATGAATATAGAACATATCAAATATACACTCTTATGGACCGAGCTATTCCGTATTTACAGGATGGTTTAAAGCCGAGTCAAAGAAGAATTTTGTTTACCTTATGGCGAAATCAATCTAAGGGATTGATGAAAGTCACAGGACTCACTGGTCTTGTCCTTACTCTTCACCCTCATGGGCCAGCTTCAATTGAATCTTCAATTGTAAATTTAGCACAAGATTATACTTTTTCTAATAATTATCCCTTAATAGACAAAAAGGGATATTTTGGAGAAAGAATGGAAACTCAAGCAGCTGCTGGTAGATATATTGAATGTAAGTTAGGAGAAGTAGCTAAGCTTCTTCTTTTCGATGATATGAATCAAGTTGAAATGATTCCTAATTATGATGAAAAAGTTATGGAACCAGTTGGTCTTTTACCAAAACTTCCTATTATGCTTTTAAACGGTGCTGAAGGTATAGGTACTGGTTTTAGTTCTGTTATTCCAAGTTTTAATCATAAAGATATTATCCGCTCAATGATTCAATTTGTAGAAACTGGGACGGCCAGAAAAATTAGACCATGGGTTAGAAATTACGTAGAAACTGTAAGTGTTGAAAAAAATGGAAAAATAAATTTTCCAATGGGATTTAAAGAGATTAATGGAGCTATATATATCACAGAACTTCCTCGTGGTTATGATGCTAAGAAGATATATAAATATCTTAATAAATACATAGATGAAGATTTTATTAAGGATTATATAGATTCAACTGTAGATAACGATGTTATGATTGAGCTTATTTTTAAGCGAGGTCAAACGCCTAGTCTTAAAGAAGTCGTAGATAAGATGGGAACCTCTGCATCTTTATCTCCAAATTATACACTTATTAGTGAGCGAGGAGTTAAGGTTCTTGATCGTCCAGAGGAAATTATTGAGATCTTTACGGCACAAAGGTTAGACGTTGTTAAAAGACGATATGAGCTTCTCATTATTGATGCGAAAGAAAGACTTAATAAGAATAATGAAATTATAAGATTTATTAAAGAAAAACATTATTCAATTGCTGAGAAAAAGGCCAATAGAAAAGCTTATGTAGAATATCTCTCATCTAAAAAATTTCATTATTCGGAATATCTTGCTGATATGGCAATTTATCGTATGACAAAAGAAGAAGTACAAAAAAGAAATCTCATGATTAAAGATGATAAAGCAAAAATATCTGCTTGGGAAAAAATTGTTGCTAGTCCTGCTCGAATTAAAAAAGAGCTTATTAAAGAGTTAGAAGATATTGGTAAGAAGCTAGAAGATATTATGTCTTTAAAAGAAAATGCTAAAAAAGCTATTTATAAAAAGTTAAGCAAGTCTACAAAGAAAAAAGTAAGGAAATCATAATGAAATTTGTTATCCTTCTTATTTTATTTAATATTGTTGCTATGATTGCTTTTAATATAAATCGCCCATCGAAAGCGATAAATAGAGCAAATGCCTCAAATGATCAAAATCAGTTTTTACCTAAACTTATGAAAATAAATTAGAAAATTTCTCATTTATAAATTAAAAAAGGAGACATTTGTCTCCTTTTTTTGTTTCGATTTATTTCCCCTGAGTGTTCTTTGCGAACTCAGTGACATTCATGATGAATTTCTTTTCCATTTATTCTTATGATTTCTTTTCCTGAAGGGTAGAGTTCAATAGAGTAGGATACTCTTTCGCTTTCTTGAGCGTTGGCCACAGATCTTTCATTTTCTTCTAGATAGTAGAGATCACTTAATGTAGTGATATCAAATGAACTAGGAGTTCGTGAAATATCGTACTTACTAATAGTTGTTTTCATAACAGAATCTACTGAACTTTCTGTAACATGTTTTAAACCAAGAAAATGTCCAACTTCATGTAGAAGTACAGATTCTAAATCATATCCCCAGCTTTGGTTAGTTACAAAATTATAGTAATCATAATTGACAAGAATGTCAGCGTGGTCAATTTGAACATAGCTTCTTCCATTGCTATCAGTTTTGGTATCACCAAATACTTGTGTTACAGCTAACGCAGTTCCTGGTAAATCCTCTGGCCAATTAGTAAGCTTGTAAATGGCAATTATATTATCATCATAATTAGCAAGTACTTTGTCAGAGTGGGCGGTAGCACCATTAACTGTAAAAAAATCTAGCTGATTAGCGGTTTCAGTTTCCCATGTATCTAAAGAGTTTTTTATGGCAGAAACTTCACTCGTTTCAAAATTTTCGTCATATTTTATAGAAATTGGTAAAGAAGAATAACTCCATTTAGCGGTACTCGTAACTCCACTAACTTTTTGGTATTTATTATTACTTGAACCTAGATCCTCTGCTTCGCAAGCAGTATATAGTAAAATAATGAGAACACAGTAAAAGAACTTTATAAAAAACTCCCGACAAGATAACTATGATATTATCGGGAGATTTCTTTTTTTACTTAAGTGATATAGTCTGCAATGTAGCTATTTCAACGACTTAGCATGATCTGATAAGAATTTTTCAAGACCAGAGTCAGTTAATGGGTGATGAAATAACTGCTCAAGTACTTTATATGGTAGAGTTGAAGTATCGGCACCAATAAGTGCACATGTTTTAATATGGTCTACATGTCTTACAGAAGCACATAGTATTTTTGTGCTGAAAGCATAATTATCAAAAATTTCTTTAATTTCAGAAATCAACTGAACACCAGTTTGACCAATATCATCAAGTCTTCCTATAAAAGGACTTACATAAGTTGCACCATTTTTAGCGGCCAAAAGCGCTTGGTTTGCACTAAATACGAGTGTTACATTAGTGGCAATATTTTTTTGAGATAATTCATGACATGCAATCATACCATCTTGAGTCATGGGTAGTTTGATTACAACATTATCATGTATTTTAGCGAGCTCATATGCTTCTTTAAGCATTCCTTCTGCATCTGTAGATATGACTTCTGCTGAAATAGGGCCATCAACAATTTTACTGATTTCTGTAATAAGTGTTTTCTGATCTATTCCTGTTTTAGCAACAAGAGAAGGGTTGGTCGTTACACCATCAATAATACCCCAACGATATGCTTTTTTAATCTCTTCAATGTCTCCTGTATCAATGAAAAACT
The DNA here is from genome assembly GCA_964342535.1 of uncultured Bacteriovoracaceae bacterium. Lineage (GTDB taxonomy): Bacteria > Bdellovibrionota > Bacteriovoracia > Bacteriovoracales > Bacteriovoracaceae. The sequence goes on from CAYFHZ010000058.1 coordinate 7,105, forward strand.
CCATAGTTACTCCTTACTAGTACTTTTATTTCAATTCATTTTGATCCATAATAGATATTATGAAAGCATTTGGCGAGTTACTTTTTATTATAATGATACTGAGTTCTGTTAGTAGTTACGGAATTATACTTACGCCTAAACTGGATAACGAAGGTCAAGTAACAAAAGATAATAATCATTATATGGATCCAGAAGTAGATTATACCAGGTTTGGTGGACGTGTGACCGACAAAGATAAGTCGGGCCATATTTTAAAAATTCATGTTGAAAATAATAATACTAAATTCCTTAAGGCCGGGGATGTTGTCAAATTTAAAGTTAATAATCAAGACTTAGGAGAATATTGTGAAGCAAATATTAGATCTATTGAAGACTTTTATTTTACTATTTATGTAACGACTTTTAGTAAATGCTGGAAGAATGCTCAATATTTTCCTAGAGGTTTACAGTTAAACTTTGTAACTAAAAAGCTAGAGCAGCGAGTTTTTGAAGCTAGTAAATACCGTGAACTTCTTATTTTGAGGAAAGAATCTTTTTTAAAACAACTCAATGATATTAATCAATTTTTATGGACCTATGATCAGGCAAGACTTCAAGCAGCCGCTGAGTTTGATCAACAAATTAATCAACTTGAACGGGAAAAACAAATCGCACTTGATAATCTTATTCAGAAAAAACAGGAAAATATCCTCTTACAATCTGAACTTATTAAAAAACTTGATATCTTAGATCAAGATCTAAAACATTACAAAGTAGAAAGGCAAGAGTATCTTGAAGATAGATGGGCCATGGATCAAGATTTAGATATTCCTGTATTAAGACGTCCCCAAGAAATGAAGCACCCATAACATTTTCTTACATTCTATTTTAAGCACTGATTTCTATTCGATTTTCACTTAAAATAAAAAATATACTATTGAAAAGGAGTTTCAAATGGTTAAAACATTATGTTTGAGTATGGCATTATTTTTGTGTCAGTCCTTATGGGCAAGTCAAAACCTTGCAGAGTTTCATAAAAATTTTAAAATTATCAGAGATGAACAAGGGCAAGTTAAGCGAGTTAAGCTAAATCTAGGAACGACACGTTTTACTATTAAACCTTATTTACAACAAATTAAAGGTATTATCGCTGAAGAGTTAGCAAATTTAAATAATAAATCAGCACAAGAGCAAAAAGAGTTATTCTTTACTGAATTAGAGAATTCATCTGATAAGTCCTTTGAGTCTGAAGAGTCTATTGGTGTGCTACGTGAATCAATGAATAATCTTTCTGAGGTAAAATTTAACAATCTATTTTCCTTAGCTATGACTTCTGGTGTTTTTAAAGAATTTGAAAATCAAATAAATGATGCCTTTGCGCTACTAGATCCTACAATCTTAGCTGAACTTGATGATGCTCCCTTCTTCTATAAACGACAAGTTACTTATGAAGTTTTGAAGCGAGTCCTTGATTTTGCAAAGAAAAAATTAGACAGTCTACCGGTACTATCACTTGTTTCTTATGTGCTTGTTGAAGTACATGAACTTATTTTAGAGCAACGAACTTATCATCAAAATATGCTTCTGCACTATCTGGAAAAAGTTAGTGAGAAAGAACTTGGTTTAACTTTGGAAGAAGCAGATTATATCTATTCTTCTATTTATGAATCTAGAATTTCAGCAGTTAACGTATTTGAATCTAATCAAGCTGCTGAAGACTGGGCTGCATATGGACTTAATAAGTTTTATGCAGCTGTTAGAACAGCTAATAATAAATTAAGAAGATCTCGTGCTACATTTGACTCAGTAGGAGAGAGATTAAACTTCATCTTTTTTACGGCCGTTGAAGGTGGACAGAGAGTCATTAAAAATCTTTTAAATAATAAGCATGCCTTTTCTTCTCAAATGGCAACAGCGTATTATTTAGATGACCCCCAAAAAGTTTCAAGGTTTAGAACTTATATAACACTTGGAAAATTAGGTTTAGGGTTTATCCCTCTTTCTAGTTGGTTAAAATCACAAGTTGAAAATTTTGTTGATTCTTATTATAAAGAGCAAAAATTGACAGAGGGAGCTCTTGTTGCACATTTTGACCTGGTAGGTAATACCATAATGTCTTCAAAATTAAAGTCTCAAGCACTAAACCCATTTATAAAATAAAAAAAGGGCCCTCTTGTAGGGCCTATTTTTCACATAAATTCCTTTCTATCTAAACAACCAATTGTGGTAAATATTACACACAATGAGCTAAATACTATATATATTCTACATACTGTTTACCAGAAGAAATCGCTTTGTTTACCAATGTATTGAGTCGTTTAGGTATATACGGTATTAAGGTTTCATGATTTTTGAATATGATAACTCAACCCATTTTCTAAAGGCCATACTGCAAAGTAAAACGGATCAGAATCCAAATTACTCTATGCGCTCTTTTGCTAAAAAACTTGGTATTTCTCCAGGGGGACTATCTCTTATACTTAATAAAAAGAAGAAGTTGTCAGTTGCAAGGGCCTATGAAGTCGCAAGCTCAATTGAGTTAAGCTCAGATGAAACAGATTATTTTGTGACACTCGTTCAATTAGAATCATCCCACAATGAACAGGTGAAGCATCAATGTCTTGAAAAATTAAAAAGACTAAATCCTAGGCTTCAAAATGCAAAAGAGTTACATAAGGCCCTCTTAAATCTTGAAAAATTTAAAATGATCTCTAAGTGGTACGGATTAGTCATTTTAGAGCTATTGTCAGAGATAGAAAATAAATGGAACTTTATTGCAATTCAAGGTTACTTAAAGGTACCAAAAAATGAGCTAGAAATTATGCTCGATCGACTCATAAAATTAGGTCTCATATTAGAATATAATGGAATTTATAAAAGAATAACAGGGTCTGTTATTGTAGACTCGTCATATCCAAATAATGGACTTCAAAATTATTATAAAGAAATACATAAAAAATCATTTGAAAGTATCACTGAACAAACACCAAATGAAAAAGTTATAGGGACTCAAGTCTTTGCCTTTGATCCTGAGCAACTTAAGGACGTGGAAAAACTAACCTATGAATTTTTAGATAAATTAGAAGAACTTAGTCTTAAAGGAAAACATAAAACGCATGTTTATCAAGCAATTGCAAATATCTTTTGTATCGCAAAAAAAACGGAGCATATATGAAAAAACTAATATTACCGGCAGTGATGTTGTCGGTCCTGAACATACAAGCTTTTGCTGCTTCAGGAACTCGAGGTGGCGGACATATAGTCCAAATCAAACAAGAAAAACATTTAATGGATATGGCATCAGAGGCTATCTGTGATTGGAAACGAGGAGAGGATCTTTTTAGTGAATATTCAGAACTTAATAAAATTTTTGATAAACTTACTAAGATTGATTGGTATTTTTCGAGTGAGCTTAAGCAAGAGCTAAAGAGTTTGGATTTTTGTTTTACGGGAAGCCTTAGAGATGTCAGTCCTTATGATTGGTATTCACCTGTTGGGCATAATAGATCAGAAAAAATCATTCAAGGTGGCTATCGTATTGATAATGACGTTTATTTTGATACAAAGCAATTGACTCAGATTAGCGTATATGATCAGGCCATGTTTATGATTCATGAGACTATGCATTCATTCTTGCCTATGGATATTTTTGAGAGAAATCTTAAACTCAGGACAATAACTCGTGTGATAGGAAAAATCGGAAAAGGTGAAAGTACGAACCTAATCGATTTGTATTTTAATATGCAAAAATCAGAAGTTTCTTTCCCAAGAATGATACACAA
>CAYFHZ010000059.1:0-10742 GCA_964342535.1 uncultured Bacteriovoracaceae bacterium
TACAGTCGCTCTTCATCATATTGGATTTTTCTTTTTCCTTCCTAAAAGTTTATTTAATTATGATGCGACATTTGGAGTCGTTCTTCTTCATGCAGCTTTTGCCATTGTATCTGCTATTGGCTCAGCAATTATTGCAAAAAGATTTGGTAATTTTATCGATGTTCAAGAAACAGTCTCATCTAATCTTTCAAATATTGTAAATAGTCACAAACATTCAAGCCAAGAATTAGGAGATATAACAAATCAAATTACTGACTCATCCACTACTCAAACTTCCAGTATTCAAGAATCTGTTTCAACATTAGAAGAAATTTCACGAATGGTTGAGATGACGAATAAGTCGATTCAACAGACTGAAAAAAACTCTCAAGAAAGTTTTGAAATTGCAGAAGGTGGAAAGAAAGCAGTTAATTCTGTTACAGAGTCTATCCAAGAAATTTCTCAAATGATTCAAAAAATGACCAAAGAGCTTAATCATAACAATGACCAAATTCAAGAAGTTAATAGTCTCATTAATGGAATTTCTGAAAAAACATCCATTATTAACGATATTGTTTTTCAAACTAAGCTTTTATCATTTAATGCATCGGTAGAAGCTGCAAGAGCTGGTGAACATGGAAAAGGTTTTGCTATCGTAGCTGAAGAAGTTGGAAATCTCGCTAATTTAAGTGGTAGAGCATCTGAGGAAATTAATTCATTAATTGAGAATAGTAAACAACAAGTAAATAAAATAGTTGAAAATACAACTTCAAATATTCAAACCCTCACACAGCAAAGTGATGATGTTGTAAAAACGGGTATTACGAATGCCCAAGACTCCATAGCTATTATAGATGATGTTGTTCTTAATATTGAAAAAAACAATAAACTCATGAGAGACATCTCAACTTCTAGTAATGAGCAATCGATAGGCGTTCAAGAAATTACGGAAGCTTTACGATCAATTGATAGAACCAATAGTGATAATATTTCGATGATTAACCAGTTAAAAAACTTAACTGAAATCATGGATAATGAAACGATAAAATTAGATGAAGTTTTTGAGGAAATTCATCACAAGTTAGAAAATAAAAAAGTTAAAAAAAGTGACGACAATCAAGATATAGAAGTTGTTTCTTTAGTCGATAATAATATAGAAGCTGCCTAAGCAGCTTCTTAACTTATACGAGATGCAATTCTAATAGGTTTATGGACTGAAACACCAAGTCCATCAAACCCTTTTATGAGATCCATAGGTCTAACTGAAGTTCCTGAGTTGACTTCTGTTTTAATAATAAAGCCTCTATTTCGGCAAGGTGAAACTTCATCTATGATATCGATAGTCTCAGGATCTAACCCAATATTACCAATTTCTATTGATTTTATTTGTGGATATATATCCTTATCTATATAAGTTTTTCTCTTTTTAGAAAAACTTTGAACAATGATTGAATCAATTGTTTTAAGTCTTTCAAATTCTCGGTCAATGGCTTGGTCATCTTGCATCGGTACAAAGTAAGTAAACTCATCGACAGCTTCTTGAATTGATTTTTCCTTACCCTCAATCTCTCTAATTGATTTAAAAACAATTCCTCTTTCAGAGTGAGATTGTAGAAGCATTAAAATAGCATTAAGGTCATCCCATTTTTCCGCCACACGAATATCAAAATATTCTTCAAGACTGCTCACACCCAAAGTTAACGCTGGCCCAAAAGACATAAGCGGTCTGAGTTTATATCCCTCAGTATATAGCATTTCAACATTGGCCCTTTTAAAAATACGCATCATAATTTTTTGAAGATCGAGATGTGATGTAAAAGTTAGAGGTCCTATTTTAGAGAATTCAATTCTATATTTATGCCCAACCCACTGACCTCGTTTTACTCTAGTATCAACGATTTCCCGTCTTTCAGGCCTAATATATGGGCTATCTTCAATTGCATCAACTCGGTGTAAAAAGTCTCTTCTTTCTTCAACCATTTCTTTAAGATCACAAGCAACACCACAACTGTAACAAACGAGTCGTTTTTTATCGATATCAAAAGTTTTCTCAAGAGCTTCAAGGTTTGAATGATGAACAATCATTCCCGCGACTTTTCCACATGGAGGAGAAACTCTATTCTTCGTTGCTTTAACCCATTCTCGTTGTAGAAACTTATCTTCAAGGCCAACATCTATATGATCCCAAGGAAGTTTTCCATCCATAGGAATTGTCTTTAGATAATAATCAGTTTCAAGACCTGCTTCTTCAACTGCTTCAATCCATGCATCATGATCAAAAGTTTCATTCCAACCATCAAAACGACAACCTTTTTCCCACGCAAGATATATGGCCTTACCAACTCTTCTATCTCCTCTAGAAACTATACCTTCAAGATGAGAAATTTTAGACCAATGCTTTCTAAAATTAAGACCAAATTTTACAGCATAATCTTTTAACAGATTTTGCTTTCTGATAATTTCATCTAAAGTAATCATATTGGCCCATTGAAAAGGAGTATGAGGCTTTGGAACATAAGAAGAAACGGAAATTGTAATCGCTGGATTTCTTACTCCACATTTTCTTTGCGCAACTTGCTTTGCTTTTAGCCCTGTTTCCATGATAGCAACTACATCTTCATCTTCTTCAGTAGGAAGTCCAATCATGAAATATAATTTCATTTTCTTCCAACCACGACTAAAAACATCTTCGGCAGTTTGAAGCATATCTGATTCTTTTACATTTTTATTTATAACTTTTCTCATTCTCTCTGATCCAGCCTCCGGAGCAAAAGTAAGAGAAGAGTTTTTTACTTCCGCAAGTTTATCAAGAACTCGTTGATCTAATCCATAGGCACGTAAGGAAGAAATTCCAAGAGTCGCTTTTTCTTTTGAAAGTTTATCTAGTAGGTCTACAATCAGCGGTGTGACAGCAGAGTAATCTGCTGTTGATAAGCAAGTAAGAGATGCTTCATCAAAACCTCCGTTTTTTAGGCCATCAATTACAAGTTTTTTAACATCATCGGGCTTACGCTCTCTAACAGGTCTATAAATCATACCTGCCTGGCAAAAGCGGCAACCTTCAGTACAGCCTCGACTTAGTTCAACTGAGAATCTATCAAAAATGGCCGTCATATGGGGAATAGGAGACTTTGTAGGAAATGGATAATCTTTTAGACTATCAACAAAATATCTCTCTACTCTATTTGGAATGACACCATCAAATTCAGGCTTTGGCCCAGAAACATACTCAAGGTTTGTTTTATCGCAAATCTCTGTTTCATAAAATGATGGAACATAAATTCCTTTTTGCTTAGCTAGTTCAAAAAGAATATGATCTCGTTTCATTCCTTCTGCACGAGCTTGTCCGATAAATCTAGCAATCTTTGTGAATATTTTTTCTCCATCGCCAATAACAAAGAAATCACAAAAAGGAGCTAGAGGTTCTGGATGGGTAGCACAAGGACCACCTGCGATAACAAAAGGTTCTTCTTCTTTTCTCTCTGCCTGATGAATGGTAATACCACCAAGATCAAGCATATTTAAAATATTTGTATAACTCATTTCATATTGTAGAGAAAACCCGACAATATCAAACTCGTTTAATGGTTTAAAATTTTCAAGTGTTACAAGATGCAGCTTGCGAGAACGCATTTCTTTTTCCATATCAACCCATGGACAAAAAGCTCTTTCAGCACAAATATCTGGATTCTTATTAAGCTCTTCATAAAGAATTTTATACCCTAAATGACTCATTCCTATTTCATAGGTATCAGGAAAACATAAGGCAACTTTTCCAGTTAACTCACTCCAGTCCTTTTTAATAATAAAATGTTCACCACCGATGTATCTTGCAGGTTTGTCTAGGGTATCTAGAAAAGAAGCATAAGGATTATGCATGAAATCTCCAATTGTTTATGTCCAAAATGATTGGGAGGGATTTGAACCCTCAAACTAAATAAAGGTGTCTATTATCAGAAAACCAGATTAAGGTCCAGCTATATCAGTTACTTAAGTAAAAAATTACGTTATTGATGATTTATATAAAGTAGATAAGTTATTGATTTATAAAATCTTGAATTATTTTGGACATAAAAAGATCACTAACTTCACTAGAACTATTATTACTTCTAAGCTGAGTTGCGATATCACAAAACATTGGATTATCCTTCAAGACGGCTTCAACTAGATCTTTATTTAAGATTAACTGCTGTATATTACTATATTGAGCTTTATCAATTTTTAGTTTTTTTCTTTTAACTTCTTCCCTGTATTTAACTAATGCCTTTTTTATTTCTTCTTTATCAGGCTCTGCACTTTGAAAATGTTTAATAAGTGGGTTTAGTCTTACTCCTATCTTATATTCTTCCTGAAATCTATCTAAATTTCTCTGTTTGATAATTCGGATTGCTTTTTGATATATTAAAATATCTGAGAAGCTTTTTTTCTTATTTGTGGAGATATTATTTTTAATAAAATAATCATCCCTTATTTCATTAAAGCGACTTACTGCATCTAGAACTTCTGATTTATTTAAAGGTTCAAGTTCTCCAGTTGCTATTGAGCTTAAATGTTTTATTTCTTTTTGAACTTTATCAATATCCCTTTCATTATAGTGATCTTCTAAAATTCCTGGATCTCTTAATCCTAATACAATTCTCATATTACGATAAGCTAACATTACAGTATCAAGATCTTTTAGACATTTAGCACTTTTTTTCTCTTTATCCAAACAAATATCTAAATGATTTATATAATCTAAATGATAATCATATGCTTTCAAAACTCTTTGTTTTAGAATTTCTTTGAAAAGAACTTCTTTCGTTGACTTTATATCTTTATTAATCTTTTCAGATGCTTGCTGAACTTCGTTTTGATCACAAATTAACGAAACTTCTTTTGAACAAACTTCATATTCAAAAGCAAACACAAAATGACTATATATCATTGATAAAAATATCAAAAACCTCACTAAAAACCTCCAGACACACTTAAAATATATCTACGATCTTCGTCCTCTCGATAACCATCATCTGAAGCTTCAATGGCATATGATGTAAGATCAAAAGCAAAACTCTTATTTCTAACACCTATACCGCCTGATCCCCAACCATCGCCAAAGCCAAATCTCACAAACATTTTTCTCATATAATCAAATTCAATCCCTGACATGATTTTACGATTTACAGGTATGTCTTCATATTCGTTGCCACTATCTTTGTAAGCAATTTCCCAGTGCACTCTTGTAGTTCGTCCAAGGTTTGGAGTAAGTGAAAAACTATAATCAATCGTTTTGGGAATTTTATTAGGAAGCCCACCTAACTCCTCTGAATCAAATTCAGTATCAGACGAGTTTCTAATAACTGCAGAAAATGTAGGAAGGGCAGTAAAGGGTAAAGTGATTCTCGTCCCAACTGTAACATGAGTCATGGAACCTTTTTTATAATCAACATCCTCATCAATTGAAACAGCATCTGTAGAAGCAAAGTCTTTTTGAATTTCTTTTCTGGTTAAATACACTCCTGTAGCACCAAACTTAACAATTCCTCCAAAGAGTGAAAAACTTAGTGACATGACTGGTCCATAATCTATTCTTTCTGCAATTTCAAAATCGTCTGTTAGTGAATTTAGCCTTGCTCTATTTTGTTGGACATACATATATCCTAGAGTTAAACCTCGAAAAGTAATATTTGGAAAAAATTGGGCTCTCGCGTGAGAGAGATTTCCTGGCTCATCAACATGTAATGATCTCAAGGAAGTTGCATCAAATGAATTTGAATATTTGGATAAGGAATCTGTAAAAGCACCATTACTTGTAACGTTTAAATAACCGTTATTCGTTTCTAGGTGAATATTAGTTAAATGAAATTGCAAACCTCTGACTGTACCAAGTCCTGCTGGATTATAAAAAGCAGACCAACCATCATCAACTTTCCCCATATAGGCATTTCCCATTGCAAGTGCTCTTGCAGAGGTAACTAACTCAGGAGAGACCGCATCTTCAAAGGGCAAAATCGCATATGCATTGAATGTAAAAAGTAATATAAATAATAATTTTAACATATGTCGCATTCCTTAAATACATACATATTGTATCAAATATCAATGCTCATAACTAATCAGAGGCAAAGCCTACCAGCCTGCCGAAAGTGACCACCCAAAGGCTTGAAATACTTTTTCATCGGTATATGTCCACTTTATTCGTTGAACTGCATATTCCATCTTGAGTTTAAAGGTATGATATCCTAAGCTTAATCCTGCAAATGCCCCCAAAATATTTCGTGCTTCATATTCGAGTTCGTCTGAATCAAGGCCAACTGCACCTGTGATATCCCCTTGAAAGGTGTAATTGCTAACTGACACTCCTTCATATATGAGAAAAAAAGGACTTAATCTATAACCATGAATAAGAGAAAAATCAGTTACATCTGACTTCAAATCAATAGTGAAATTTTGTTCAAAAGAATCTCTTTCACTGCCGGTTCCCAGAGTGAAGGCCAGGCTATGACCTACTCCTCCTGCTTTTACTGGGGAACCAATAAGTTGTATTTTTAATCCAATTAAACTAGATGATTCTTCAGGTACTCTTACAAATAAATCTACAATTTGCCCTAATCCAAGACCCATATAGAATTCTTTGTTTTTTACTGTACTCATTGTGAGAGGATTTGATGTCGAGTTATCTGAAAAATTGAGCACTCCTCTACTATATTGCAAATCACGGTATTCAACACCTAAACCACCGCCCATGACCTCTGGTTCCATCATCCTGTTTATAGGAACTTTGATTCTTTGGGCACATGAAACCATGAATATGATAAAAATAATTAAAGATATATTTCTCACGAAGATTATTTTAGCTTAACATTTGAAATCTTAATACAAATAGCAAAATTAGCCTAAGTATCGATATTTTTTAATAAGCTTCACAAATGACAAAAATATATGTCATCAATGGACTACCGCCTTTGAAATCTCTTAATTTATATGAAGAAGCTAATCAAAAATTGATGTCTCAAATATATGATTATACTCAAGTATTAAAAAATCCTTCATGATTCAAACACTTGTAACCGATCTGAACTATATAATGACACTAGGTAAGAGTAGTTAATTTATATATTTAGAAGGCCATAACATTTTGAAACTATTAAATATTTTTGCAATATTTCTATCCGCAATGATTCTCCAGTCATGTAATTTTGGAGATTCAGAGGAACAATCAGCAAATGATTTATTTTCAAATCATCAAGAAAGCGATGATGAACTTTCAATGTCTTCATATCCAGCAAATAGTATTTACTCTGAATCTCAAGTTTTAAAATTTAGCCTTACTCATGATTACCTCATAAGTGTTTCGGGTACACCTAGAATTCAATTAACCGTGGGTTCAAATACAGTATATGCAAATTATGTTTCTGGTTCAGGAACAAGTACATTAAATTTTGAATACGTAATTGCTTCAGGTGATGACGACAGTGACGGTATTGTTATTTCTCCAACACTAGACCTAAGTGGTAGTTCTCTAACTTATTCAAATGCTGGAGTTCTTTATACACATGATGGTACAATTACAGCAAGCTCACTACCTACTACTGAAAATATAAAAATTGATACAACTGCTCCTAGTATTACTTTAATCACCCCCCCCACTCCAAAAACATATTATCAAAATGAAAACCTTACCTTTCTTGTTACCATGGACGAAGAAGTTGATGTTGTAGGCTCTCCAACATTAACTTTAGATGTTGGGGGAGTTAATGTTGAAGCATCATATTTATTAGGGAGTGGTACAACATCACATATCTACCAATACAATGTTCAAGCTTCAGATATGGACTTAGATGGTATCGCTTTATCATCACCAATTAGTCTCAATGGTGGCTCACTAAAGGATGCTGCCGGTAATGATTTAGATCTTACTTTCACCCCTTTACCAATGATTACAACTTATATTGATGGTGATTCACCATTTGTCACGAGTAAAAATCTACCGGCTTATGGAACATATACTGTTGGAGATGAACTTTTAATTTATATTAATTTTAATGAAACTGTTAATGTTATCGGAGGTATTCCAAGCATCGACATTACAATTGGTAGTAGAACAGTCAATGGGATTTATAAAAGTGGAAGTGGAAACTCAACCCTTGTTTTTGGGTATAATATTGTACTTGGAGATCAGGACCTAGATGGAATTAGTATTGCTAGTACTATTGCACTTAATGGATCATTACTTCAAGATTCATCAGGTAATAATGCAAGACTTGATACCAGCATTCCACTTACTCCAGGAATTCTTGTAGATGGTAGCCAGCCTGAAATTATTTCTATTGCAAAACCAAATGATAATACCTATTCAACTGGAGATTCGTTAGATTTTTATATTACATTTGATAAAACAGTTATTGTAACAAATACTCCAAGATTACCTATCGATCTTGCAACAGGTACAATATATGCTAATTACGTTTCAGGATCAGGTAGTGATACTTTACGCTTTTCATATTCAGTAACAAATTTTGATTACGATGGTGACGGAATTAGTTTTAATGGCACGACTTTAGATCTTAATACAACAGGAACTATAACTGATTCGAATTTCACTAATATAAATGCACTACTCGATTTCTCATCAGTCCTTCCAATAGATATGAGTAGCGTATTAGTCTATACTCAAGTTCCAGTTAAATTAGTCATTAGCTCAGAGCCTTTAACATCTGAACCAAATAAAACAATCAATGATGTTATAGTGGAAGTAAGAGATGCATCGGATGCTGTTATAACAACTTCTACAAGTACAATTACTCTTGCATTTGGAACTGATCCAAGCTCTGGAAGTGCCACTATATCCGGAACAACTTCAGTAAATGCAGTCGCAGGGATTGCAACTTTTTCAGGACTTTCAATTGATACTGTAAATACAGGATATACTTTTGATATTTCATCTATTGGATTAGTGTCAGCAACATCAGCAAGCTTTGATATATCCAACCCATCTCAAGTTGTCTTTGGTACTCAACCTGTTGATGCTGTGGCCGGTGTAAATATCACAAACTTTACAGTTGAGATTCAAGATGCCCTTGGCAATTTAGTTAATACGGCCAACAATACTGTTACCTTATCTTTTGCATCTGATCCAAGTGCTGGTGCCGCTACTTTATCTGGTACTCTGAGTGTGGCAGCTGTCGCTGGAGTTGCTACTTTTACTAATATTAATATTGATAAGGCTTACACTTATACACTAGATGCAAGTGCAACTGGGCTCACTTCTGATACATCTAGCAGCTTTACCATTAACCCTACAACTGCTTCCAAACTGGCCTTCTCTGTTGAACCATCAAATACAGAATATGGTACTGTTATAAGCCCAAGTATTGCTGTGCAAATTCTTGATGCCTATGACAACTTAACAACTAATACTGACTCTATCACTCTTGCCCTAAATACAAACCCTGGTGGATCAACTCTTTCTGGAACTCTTACACAAGCTGCCACTTCTGGTACTGCTACCTTTAATGACATTAGTCTTGATCAAGTTGCTACTGGTTATGATCTTATCGCAAGTGCTACTGGCCTTAGCTCTGCGACTTCAGCAAGCTTTGATATTATTGCGACTCCAACTCAATTAGCTATTACCACTGAACCTGTAAACGCTGAACAAAACGCTCCTATGAGTGATATTATTGTTGAAGTTCGTGATGCTAATAATAATCTAGTAACTGATGCTACAAATACAGTGACTCTCGCATTTGGAACTGATCCAAGCTCTGGAAGTGCAAGTATCGCTGGTACTGTTAGTGTCGCTGCTGTTTCAGGGATTGCTACTTTCTCAGGTCTTTCAATTGATACTGTAAATACTGGATATACTTTTTCTATAGCATCTACTGGACTTACATCTGCAACATCAACAAGTTTTGATATTACAACTCCGACTCCTGTAAAATTAGCTTTTGGTACTCAACCTGTTGATGCTGTGGCCGGTGTAAATATCACAAGCTTCACAGTTGAGATTCAAGATGCTGCTAGTAACGTTGTTACTGCTTCAACTGATACGATTACCCTATCTTTTGCATCTGATCCAAGTGCTGGTGCTGCTACTTTATCTGGTACTCTGAGTGTGGCAGCTGTCGCTGGAGTTGCTACTTTTACTAATATTAATATTGATAAGGCTTACACTTATACACTAGATGCAAGTGCAACTGGGCTCACTTCTGATACATCTAGCAGCTTTACCATTAACCCTACAACTGCTTCCAAACTGGCCTTCTCTGTTGAACCATCAAATACAGAATATGGTACTGTTATAAGCCCAAGTATTGCTGTGCAAATTCTTGATGCCTATGACAACTTAACAACTAATACTGACTCTATCACTCTTGCCCTAAATACAAACCCTGGTGGATCAACTCTTTCTGGAACTCTTACACAAGCTGCCACTTCTGGTACTGCTACCTTTAATGACATTAGTCTTGATCAAGTTGCTACTGGTTATGATCTTATCGCAAGTGCTACTGGCCTTAGCTCTGCGACTTCAGCAAGCTTTGATATATTCACACCTGTAACGTTAGCCTACCAAGATAGCTCTACATATGACTTTGGTAATAAATCTATAGGTAGTTCAACTGATTTAACTATTGTTATTGAACACAGTGGTTCCGGTACGGCCAGCAGTGTCAGTGCATCAAATCCAAGCGCAGACTTTACATTCAAGGGTGGAGCTTTTCCTGGCACAGGTGGAACATGCGGATCAACGGTCTCAAGTAATTGTATTTTAGTTATTA